>NZ_JBQKHC010000003.1:0-168803 GCF_052118485.1 Collinsella sp. LCP21S3_C7
ATCTGCAGTGCGGCCCGAACCCCGTGAGGGCCGGCGCCTTTAGACGCGTGCCGGAAATCCAAGGGTTATACCCTAAGAGCAAACCACCCCTTTTAGGGGTGGTTTTGATTTCACGTCACCTTGCTCGCGTGTACGGGTTTTCGCTGACGTTTGCTCAAAATTAGCTGCCCCATTACGGCACTCATTGGGGACAGGCTTAAATGAGCGCCCAATGAGAGGGTACTCATTTAAGTCTGTCCCCAATGAGTGGGTTAAAGGTTGCGGGTTCTTTACGGGAATGTAGTGTGGGCTGCGGAAACGTGGTTCTTTCCGTAAAATAGAGCAATTCGTGTAAGCGCAGGAAAGGGATATTCATGGCAGACATGATCGAGATCAAGCATCTCAACAAGTACTTTGGCGACCTGCATGTGCTCAAAGATATCAACCTCACCGTCAAGCGCGGCGAGAAGCTCGTAATGATCGGGCCTTCCGGCTCGGGCAAGTCCACGCTCATCCGTTGCGTCGATTATCTGGAGGAGCCCACGTCGGGCGAGGTCATCATCGACGGTACGCCGCTCACCAAGAAGAATCACCTGGAGATGGCTCGCAAGTACAGCTCCATGGTGTTTCAGCAGTTCAACCTATATCCCAACATGACGGTGCTGGGCAACCTGACGCTCGCGCCCATCAAGCTGCAAAAGAAGAGTAAGGAGGAGGCGACCGAGATCGCCATCGCCGCGCTCAAGCGCGTCGGCATGGCGCATAAGGCAGGCGAGTACCCGCAGAACCTCTCGGGCGGTCAGCAGCAGCGCATCGCCATTGCCCGTGCCCTGTGCACCAAGCAGCCCATCATCCTGTTTGACGAGCCGACCTCGGCGCTCGACCCCGAGATGGTCCAGGAAGTCCTGGACGTTATGATTGAGCTCGCGCAGGAGGATATCACCATGATCTGCGTGACGCACGAGATGGGCTTTGCGCGCCAGGTGGCCGACCGCGTCATCTTTATGGAGGACGGCCGCATCCTGGAGGAGGGCACACCCGAGCACTTCTTCGATAACCCCGAGAACCCGCGCTGCCGCGAGTTTCTGTCCAAGATTCTGCACTAGGCGCGGTGATGGACATGACGGATATGACGAGGGCGGCCGTGTCGCGCCGCCACTTTTTGCAGCTGGCGGGCGCCGGTATGCTCGCGCTGACGGGGACTGCGCTTACCGGTTGCGGCAACTCCACCGGCGGTGAGGACTCCGACAAGGGGTCTAAGCTTGCGGCCATCAAGTCGCGTGGCCATCTGAATGCCGGCGTTAAGAAGGACGTTCCTGGCTACGGCTATTACGACACCGCCAAGGGCCGCTTTGAGGGCATGGAGGTCGATTTGTGCTACCAGATCGCCGCTGCCGTCTTTGGCGTGAGCTACAAGGAGGCCCGTGCCCAGGAGCTTGTCGAGTTTACTGACGTAACGCCCAAGACGCGCGGCCCGCTGATCGATAACGGCCAGCTCGACGTGGTCGCGGCGACCTACACCATCACCGACGAGCGCAAGAAGAGCTGGGATTTCTCGACGCCGTACCGCACCGACTACGTGGGACTCATGGTCAAGAAGCGTTCGGGCTTTACCTCGATTGAGGACCTGGACGGCAAAGTCATTGGCGTGAGCCAGGGTGCCACCACGCAGGGCCTGATCGAGCAGATGATCAAGGACAACGGCTTTAGCTGCGAGCCCGAGTTTAGGGCCTTTAGCGGCTACCCCATCATCAAGAGTTCGCTCGATGCCGGCAATATCGACGTCTTTGCCATGGACCGCTCCACGCTGGCCGGTTACATGAACGAGACCGTTGAGCTGCTGCAACCCGAGGTCAAGTTTGGCGAGCAGGGCTACGGTGTGGCGACCAAGAAGGGCTGCGATCTTTCGGCCGTGGTCGATCAGGTGATATGCGATCGCCTGGCCGACGGCTGGCTCGACCAAGAGGTTAAGACCTGGGGTCTTGTATAGGCGCATCGTCCAAGGAAGGAATCAAATGCTCGAAGGATTGTTTGACGCCGACCGCTGGTCGACGACATTCCAAAACATGGGGCCCTTCTGGGAGGGCTTTGGCGTGACGATGCAGGTGGTCGTTGCCGGCCTGCTGCTGTCGCTGGTGTTGGGCACGCTGCTGGGCGTGTTCTCTACCACTCGTTCTCGCGTTCTGCGCGCCATAAGCCGCGTGTACGTGGAGTTTTACCAGAACACCCCGCTGCCCGTGCAGGTGCTCTTTATGTACATGGCCGGTCCGCAGTTTTTGCAGGCCATAACCGGTGCCGACCAGCCGGTGCGTATCGCGCCGTTTGTGCTGGGCTTCTTGGGCGTGGGCCTGTATCACGCTGCCTACATTTCGGAGGTCATCCGCACCGGTATCGAGGCCGTTCCGCGTGGCCAGATGGAGGCGGCCCAGAGCCAGGGCTTCACCCGTGCGCAGGCATACTGCTACATCGTGCTGCCCCAGACGTTCAAGATCATTCTGCCGCCGTTGTGTAACCAGGCACTCAACCTGGTCAAGAACACGTCGGTGCTGGCGCTTGTGGCCGGCGGCGACCTTATGTACCGTTCCGACAACTTTGTGAGTCTGTACGGTTACCTGCAGGGATACATCGTCTGCTGCCTTATGTATTTCATCATCTGCTTTCCGCTCGCCATGCTGGTGCAGTGGCTCGAGCGCCGCTCCAAGGAGCGCCCGCGCGGCATGAGCCTGGCCGAGCTGGGGCTCGACAACGTAGAGGAGGCCTAGCGCATGGAAATCTTCAACGCGACCAACCTGCTCTACATTTGGGGCGGCTTTGTTAAGACGATCGAGATCTCGGCGCTGTCGATCTTTTTCTCGCTCATCTTTGGCACGGTGCTGGCGCTCGTTAAAAGCTACGCGCCCCGTCCGTTCCGTATTTTGGTGAGCGCCTATATCGAGCTGTTCCGTTGCACGCCAAACTTGCTGTGGATCCTGTTTATCTACTTTACGGTGCAGGGTTTGGACATTGTGATTTCGACCATCGCCTTTACGCTGTTTACCAGCGCTGTTATGGCCGAGATTGTGCGTGGCGGCCTCAACTCGATTCCGCGCGGCCAGTTTGAGGCGGCGCAGAGCCAGGGTTTTGGCTTCTTTGCCACCATGCGCTATATCATTCTGCCGCAGACGTTTAAGACGATCATTCCGGCGCTGTTTAGCCAGTGCACGACCGTCATCAAGGACAGCTCGTATCTTTCGGGCATTAACGTGGCCGAGCTCATGTACACGGCAAACGTCGTGATGGCCCACGCGATCGACCTGTCGCAGGTGCTTATGCTCTACGGCCTGGTGTTTGCGATGTACTTTGTGCTCAACTTTGGTATCTCGCTGCTGGTGAGGGCATATCAGCGTCGCATTGTGGCCGCATAGTCCTGCTTCCCCAAGCACGGCACCTTGCCCCTCAATCGTCGCTTGCGTACATTTAGTACGCGGCACTCCTCTTTCGGGGCAATCTGCCGCACTTGGGAAACCAGGACGAAGGTGGGGGCAAAATGAATGTGACAAAGGGACTGTCCCTTTGTCACATAGAGAAAGGAATCGCGATGAGCGATCTGGAGAACAAGAAGAATCCTGTGGTCATTACCATCGCGCGCGACTTTGGCGCCGAGGGTCACGAGATTGGCCGCATGCTTGCCAACGAGTTGGGAATTCCGCTGTACGACAACGAGCTGCTGGTGCGTGCGTCGATGCGCGCGGGTGAGTCGCTCGATAAGATGGCCGCCTACGACGAGCGTCTGGCCGTGGAGAACATGGCGTTTCTGCCCGACCGCTACGATGCGCGTTCGTACTCGGACAAGTTGTTCCAAAAGATGAGTCAGGTGATTTTGGACCTGGGCGAGACCGAGAGCTGCATTATCGAGGGTCGCCTGTCCGATTACCTGCTGCGTAACAACCCTAATCACATTGCCGTGTTGGTGACCGCACCCTTTGAGGACCGCGTCGAGATCGTGCGCAAGAAGCGTGGGCTCAACAAAAAGAAGGGCGCCAAGCTGGTCAAGCAGCAGCAGAAGGCACGCGAGGCGTTCTATAAACGTTACAGCGCCGGAAAGTGGAAGATGACGAGCGGCAAGGATATCGTCGTCAACCGCGCCAAGCTGGGCCGCGAGGGCTGCAAAGACGTCATAGCCGCTGCCTACCGCTACAAGGTGGCTCAGCTCGAAGGCTAGCCGACCAAAAGCCACCGCAAAGGGGACAGGCACCTTTGTGGTGATCGAGCGGCCGGCATAGAAAAAGTCCCCGCCGGGCGTGTGCCCGACGGGGACTTTGCCGTTTGGTGGTTAGCGCTGTAGGTGACTACTCACCCAGCAGGCTCTTGGTGATGGAAGCGGCGGCCTTCTTGCCGGCGCCCATCGCCAGAATGACCGTAGCGGCACCGGTGACGATGTCGCCGCCGGCCCAGATGCGGGGATCGGTGGTCTGGCCGGTCTCCTCGTCGGCGACGATGTAGCCCCACTTGTTGAGCTCCATCTTGCCGCCGATCTTGGCAGCGAAGGGGTTGGCGTTGGTGCCGATAGCCGAGATCGCGACGTCGCAGGGAATCTCCTCGATGGCGCCCTCGATGGGCACCGGGCGACGACGGCCGGACTCGTCAGGCTCGCCGAGCTCCATCTTCTGGACCTTGACGGCGCACACGGAGCCGTCCTCGCCAGCGACAAACTCGAGCGGGGAGACGAGCGGCAGAACCTCGACGCCCTCGGCCTTAGCATGGTGCAGCTCAGCGCGACGGCAGGGCATCTCGTCCTCGGTACGACGGTAGGCGATGATGGCGTGCTCGGCGCCCAGGCGCTTGGCGGTACGGACAGCGTCCATAGCCACGTTGCCGCCGCCAAAGACGACGACGTTCTTGCCGTGCTTGGTGGGGGTGTCGTACTCGGGGAACTTGTTGGCCTTCATCAGGTTCACGCGGGTGAGGTACTCGTTTGCGAAGAAGACGTTGGGCAGGTTCTCGCCGGGGACGTTGAGGAACTTGGGCAGGCCAGCGCCGGTCGCCACATAGATGGCGTCGAAGCCCTGCTCGAACAGCTCATCGGCCGTGGCCATGTTGCCCACGACGGAGTTGTACTCAAACTTGACGCCCATGTCCTCAAGGCCGTCAATCTCGCGCTTGACGACTGCCTTGGGCAGACGGAACTCGGGGATGCCGTAGACCAGCACGCCGCCGCCGGTGAAGAAGGCCTCAAAGACGGTGACGTCAAAGCCGTTACGGGCGAGCTCGCCGGCGCAGGTGATGCCGGACGGGCCGGAGCCGACGACGGCGACCTTCTTGCCGTTCTTGGGAGCCATCTTGGGCGTGGAGGCGAGCTCGGGGCGGTCACCCAGGAAGCGCTCGAGCTGGCCGATGGCCACGGGCTCGGACTTCTTACCACGGATGCACTTGCCCTCGCACTGGTTCTCCTGCGGGCAGACGCGACCGCAGATGGCGGGAAGCATGGAGTCCTCGCGGATGGTATCGAGGGCGCCGCCAAAGTCCTTCTCACGGATCTGCTCGATAAAGCGGGGGATGTTGATGTTGACGGGGCAGCCCTCAACACAGAACGGCTTCTTGCAGTTGAGGCAGCGCTCGGCCTCGGCCAGCGCCATCTCCTCGGTGAAGCCCTTGTCGACGGGGCGGAAGTCGCAGGCGCGCTCGGCGGCCGGCTCCTCGTTATCGGGGGTGCGGGGCGACTTCATATCGGCAACGAAACGACCGTTAACTAGTGGCATGCGCAGCTCTTTTCCTCATAGGCCTTGAGGGACTCGCCCTCTTCGGAACGGTAAGCGGCCTGGCGGGCACGAAGGTCATCCCAGTCGACCAGGGTGGCATCGAAGTCGGGGCCGTCGACGCAAGCAAACTTGGTCACGCCGCCCACCTCGACGCGGCAGCAGCCGCACATACCGGTGCCGTCAACCATGATGGGGTTGAGCGACGCGGTGATGGGGGTGTCGTACTTCTGGGCGGTGAGGGTCGAGAACTTCATCATCGGAACGGGGCCGACGCAGAAGACCTGGCTCACGGCCTTGTCCTGCAGCAGGCGCTCCAGCGGAGCGGTGACAACGCCCTGCTCGCCGTAGGAACCGTCGTCGGTGGTGATGTGGATGTGGTCCTCGTCGAGGAGCTCGCGGAACTGGTCCTCCATGAGCAGGAGGTCCTTGGTGCGAGCGCCCATGATGGCGTGCACCTCGTGGCCGGTCTCGACCAGGTGCTTGGCGACCGGGAAGGCAATTGCCAGGCCGACGCCGCCGCCAATGACGGCGCAGGGGCCCTCGGCCATCTCGGTGGGAACGCCCAGCGGGCCCACGACGTCGCGCAGCGACTCGCCGGCCTCGTAGGTGGAAAGCATCTCGGTGGTCTTGCCGATCACCATGAAGATGAACTCGACCCAGCCCTCGTCACCGTTCCAGCCGGCCAGGGTAAACGGGACACGCTCGCCCGTCTCGTTGGCGCGAACCATGAGGAACTGTCCAGCGTGCGCATGCTTGGCGATTGCAGGCGCCTCGATGCGGAACTTGAACACCTTCTCCGAGAACTGCGTCTTCTCCAGGATCTTATACATAGAACCCCTCTCTTGTTAGGGCAACCGAACCGTGCCTCCACGGAAATGGACGGCAGCCCGAATAAAACCGTACGCGCACAGGCGTTGTGCAGACATACGGTGTAAATTATACCCTCATGGACATGTTGCTTACGTGTATCTTTGGCAGGCGGGAAAAGTGATCTAGCACAAAGAGACAGGTTTATTTTGGCGGGTTTTATCAGATAAAACGACAAAAGGGGCCGGCCTTGCACATCGGTGAGGCCGGCCCCTTTTGGGGTGTTGGGTATGTATGGCGGCACAGGGTTTATTGCGATGCGGCCGCTGCGGCGTTTTCGCATATAAAACCTGCCAAAATAAACATCCCTTTTTGGTAGGTTTTAGTGCTTGCCGTTGGCAGAGGCGGAGCCGTTGACGTGGTCGCGGGCATAGATTACGCCGTGCACAATCGCCAGGCCGGCGGCGTCGGCGGCGCGGACGCAGGTGTCCTGGAAGTCCTCGGCCTCGCGGGCGCGCAGCTGCTTGAGCACGTAGCCGGCGACAGCCATCTTGCCGGGAGGGTTGCCGATGCCGGTGCGGATGCGGCTAAAGTTGCGGCTGCCCATCTTGTCGATGATGGAGCGCAGGCCGTTGTGGCCGGCGTGGCCGCCGCCCACCTTGACGCGCACGTCGCCGGCGGGAATGTCGAGTTCATCGTGGATTACGAGCAGCTCCTCGGCCTTGATTTTGTACTCGCGGCAAAGCTTGGAGATGGGGCCGCCCGAGGTGTTCATGTACGACTGCGGCTTGACCAGCACAATCTGGCGCTTGCCGCCCTCTTCATCTGGATCGTTGATGTTGATGAGCGCGACCTCGGCGCCGGCCTGGTTTTTCCAGTACGTGACGCCGGCCTGACGCGCCAGCTCGTCGATCGCCTTAAAGCCTGCGTTGTGGCGGGTCTCGGCATACTCATCGCCAGGGTTGCCAAGTCCGGCAACCATGCGAATCTTAAGCGGCTGTGCAGCTGCCATGTGCTTCCTTTCATCGATTTGTCGCCTGCTATGGTGAGCGACCCCGTTGCTGCTGTCAAATGGAGGGTGATTGAGGCCGCATGAGGGCGTTTGGACAGTCGTCAGAAGCCGGGATGGACAGTTAGTTCAGATTTGTATAAACCAAGAGATCTTTGACTGCCAAAATCGGGGCCACGGAACTGTCACGGCGCTTTGGGGAGCACAATTTGCGCTATTTCAGATCTTTTGAGTCTTCAAATGAGGTAATTGGCGCCGGGATGGCGGCAAACCACCTCGAAATGAGCCGTCTGTTTATACAAATCTGAACTAACTGTCCAGCCATGCTCGGTAACACTGGGCAAAAGTCTTTTAGACCGGCGCGAGGCCGATTCCGGCCCGCAGGGTGTTGAGCCAGGCGGCCTGACGCTTGCGATAACCCTTGATGCGGTAGCGGAATCGAACTCCCGCAAGTCGATGCATCGTCTGGGCGAAGGCTTCGAGTGCAACAAGGTCCTTCATTTGGTCACGGTTGATAACCAGGACGTGGATACCCATGGCCTTAAGGCCATTGTTGCGATTGCCATCGTGGATGCGAGCGTTTTGAAGCTCATGTCCAATTCCGTTGTATTCGTTGTCGACTCCGGCGGCTGGGCAATATAAGTCGCAGATGGCGTAGGGGATGCCCGAGGACATGTTGACCGCAAGGGTGTCGAAATCGACTCGATAGTTGAGCAGCAGGCCTCCCATGGGCAGGCTGCAACACCCGAATCCGCCAAAGCGCATGGGTGCGCCCAGGACAGCGAACATCAATGATTCCGCTGGGGATGCGGATCCGGCCCGGGCGAGTTTGATAGCTGTGCGAAACGAGGCGTAGGAACTACTTTTGGCAAACCGTGCGACTGCCTCGAGCTCTTCGATGGTTGTGGCGGGCTCGCATTTGTAGTGTGCCTGTTCGTAGCGGGTTTCGGATTGCTTTTCGGGTGTCGGTTGATCGCCCTGGCAATCGAGATCGTCCATCGTTTCGAAGCTGTTGGCCTCGGGCCACGTGTCGTCGTAGGCGATGGGGTAAGTTGCTTCGGGCGGAAGTGAGTAGGTTCCGAGCAGTTCCATGAGAAGCATCAAGGTTTTGGCAACCGATTCATTTTTGGAACAAAGCATGGCCGTCATGGCGGGAGACGTTGCGTAGATGTCGGCTTCGATGTGCATGATCGCGCCCTGGGGGAGAGGGGCGGTGATGGTGTGCTGGAGGAGCCGTCCGTCGGGTCGTCTGTTGCTGCCGCTCGCAACAAAGAGGTCTAGACGCTCGGAGTCGTCTTCGCTCCAGGCGTCAAGTATTGCAAGGGCCGCAAAGTCTATGGCGTCCTTGTTGGGAACGCAACCTACGAGGGCTTGTGTCTGTTGCTCGTCATCGATGGCGTCCCAGGGAAGGGCGGAGTACGCCCGTCGAGCGCGGCGAATTGCGCGGAGGGCGGAGAGGTGTGAAATTACGGTTGTCATAGCTATAAGGTACTAAGCCGTTGGCGAAATGATATGGCCGTGCCGTTCTTTTCGCTCAAAGGGGCGTCGCGCGCCGCGGGCGGTAACGACATCATACGGAATGCCTTGGAAAAGTGGAGAATGGAGTGATGGGTTGGCCCTGGAGGCATCTACTGAGATGGATGCTGGACAGTTAGTTCAGATTTGTACAAGGCGACCGGGGTGTATTGCCGTTGTTGAAGGACTCGGTGGGCAAAATGGGGCCAATGGCATGGTGAAGAGATCCATAGGAGGAGGAATCGAGCGGAATTATGCCGGCAAGAGAGCTTTCGACGCATTAAATGGCCCAAACGAATGCCACATTAATACAAATCTGAACTAACTGTCCAAGGCGGGTTGTCGAGGGGCAGAAAAAAGGGTCGGAAGTGAGCTTCCGACCCTTCAAAGACACCAAAGATGATGCGATGCGCGCTGGATTACAGCGCGAAGTCGCCGCCGACGAGCGTGGAGACGGGCTCCTCGTGGTAAACGGCAGAGATGGCCTCGGCGAACTCCTCGGCGACCGAGATGGTCTTGATCTTGCCGCCAACCTCGACGGGGATGGCATCGGTGACGAGGCACTCGACGATGGGGGCGTCGTTCAGGCGCTCGATGGCCGGGCCCGAGAAGATGCCGTGGGTGGCGCACACGTAGATGTCGCCGGCACCCATGGCCTTGAGCTCCTTGACGTTGGCGCACAGGGTGCCAGCGGTGTCGATCATGTCGTCATTGATGATGCAGGTCTTGCCCTTGATGTCACCGATGATGCCCATGACCTCGGCGGCGTTGTGGCGCGGACGGCCCTTGTGGGCGATGGCGAGGCTGCAGTCGAGCATGTCGGAGAGCTTCTTGGCAGCTTTGGCGCGACCCACGTCGGGGGAGACGACAACCAGGTTGTCGGTGTCGAAGTGCATGTCGTTGTAGTACTGGCCAAACAGCGGCAGTGCGGACAGGTGGTTAACCGGGATATCGAAGAAGCCCTGGATCTGGCCCTGATGCAGGTCGAGGGTGATGATGCGGTTGACGCCAGCGCGCTCGAGCAGGTTGGCGACGAGGCGGGCGGTGATGGGCTCGCGCGGGCCGGCCTTGCGGTCCTGGCGGGCATAGCCGTAGTGGGTGATGACGGCGGTGATGGAGCGGGCGGATGCGCGCTTGGCAGCGTCGGTGGCGATGAGCAGCTCCATGAGCATGTCGTTAACGTTGCCGCCGGCCACGGACTGAATCAGGAAGACGTCGGCGCCGCGGACGGTCTCGTCGTAGCGGGCGTAAATCTCACCATTGGCGAACTGCTTTAGCGTAAGGCCCGAAAGCTCGACCCCAAGGTACTCAGCGATCTTCTGAGCGAGGGGACGGTTGGAGGAACCGGAATACACGCGGATGGACTTGCGCATATTCTCCGACTTCTCGGGATCATTAATCGGCATTACCCTTCTCCTTTATATATCGAATGCCATATAGATGCCTTGTTGCATTGTAACCGCGCGGCGGGGTTTATCGGGTCTTGATAACGTCTTTACCGTCAACGGACACGAACCGACCACTCATCCGGTCGCGCAGGTCAGCATAGAAAAAGGAGCCATCCCCATGGGAACGGCTCCTTAGATGCTTGGTAAAACGTTATACCTCGTCGTCCTCGTGCAGACGGCGGCGATAATCGGCGGCCCAGCCCTCAATATTTACCTGACGGGCGCGGCCCAGGCCGAGTGCGTCAGCCGGGACCGGCTCGGTGATGACGGAGCCGGCGGCCACGAGTGCGCCGTCGCCGATCTGGGCGGGCGCGACCATCATGGTGTCGGAACCGATGAAGGCATCCTTGCCGATGACGGTCTTGTGCTTGTGCACGCCGTCGTAGTTGCAGGTGATGGAGCCCGCGCCCACGTTGACGCCGGAACCCATGGTGGTGTCGCCGATGTAGGACAGGTGCGGTACCTTGGAGCCCTCGCCGATCGTGGACTTCTTGATCTCCACGTGTGTGCCGGCCTTGGAGCCATCGAGCATGTGGGTGCCCGGGCGCAGGTAGGCGCGAGGGCCGCAGTCGACGCCGTTCTCGATGACAGCCTCGATGGCGATAGTCTCATCGATGGTGCAGCCGCTGCCAACGGTGGTGTCGGTGAGGCGGCTGTTGGGGCCGAGCTGGCACTCCTCGCCCACGGTGACGTGGCCGATCAGGTGCGTCTGCGGCCACACGACGGTGTCGCGGCCGATGACGGCGTCGGGGCCGATCCAGGCCTGCGTGGGGTCGATGAAGGTAACGCCCTCGGCCATCCAGTGCTCGTTGATGCGGTCGCGCGCGATAGCGGTGAGTTGCGCGAGCTGGATCCGGCTGTTGACGCCCAGGCCGTCGCGGTAGTCGTCGCAGTGGAAGATGGAGACTGCCTGGCCGTGGCCCTTGAGAATCTCAAGCATGTCGGGCAGGTAGTACTCGGACTGCGCGTTGTCGTTGCCGATCTCGCTGATGTGGGCGGCGAGCTGCGCGCCGTCGAAGGCGTAGCAGCCGGCGTTGCACTCGAGCAACGTGGCGGCCTGCTCGGGCGTGCAGTCCTTCTGCTCGATGATGCGCTCGATCTGGCCGTCGGCGCCCAGCTTGATGCGGCCGTAGCCAAAGGGATCGGGCGGGGTCATGGTCATGACGGTGCAGGCGAGCTCGCCGCCGGCGACGGTCTGCGCGAACTTGGCGACGGTGTCGGCGGTGATGAGCGGCAGGTCGCCGTTGAGCACGACGACGGGGCCTTGCATGATGCCGCATGCCTCGAGCGCGACCTTTACGGCGTGGCCGGTGCCCAGGCGCTCGGTTTGTTCGACGCACTCGACCTTGGTGGCGCTGTTGGCGTAGGCGCCGTCGATAAGGGCGCGCATCTCGTCGGCGTGGCTGCCGATGACGACCACGACGCGGCTGCAGCCGGCCTTGATGGTGGCGTCGACGATCCACTGGACCATGGGCTTGCCCAGGATCTTGTGCGAAACCTTGCAGTGGTTCGACTTCATGCGGGTGCCCTCGCCGGCGGCGAGGATAATTGCGGTTGCGTCCATGTGATCTCCTGTTACGTTATAGACACGTGAGTTTGGAAACGATACACGGAGCAATATGATACCGCAGGCATATGATGAGCGCGTAACGATTGGCGCATGGCGGCCGATGTCGGTGCCGCCGGCGTGACGTTTGCGCTGGTTGTGCATGGCAGCGGCACTGCGGCGTTGGCGTTTGAGCGAGGGGATGGGGTGTTCGTGGATATCATGCGAGAGGAATCGGGCAACGAGCCCGTCGCGGCATTCTCGATGTCGCATCCGGCGGTGCCGGCGCTCTACATGGTGCTGACGCTGGGGCTCACCATGTTCTCGATGCAACCGGTGCTGCTTGCGCTGTCGCTTGCGGGCGGGCTGGCGTATGGGTTTGCGACGCGCGGCGTCGCCCGCACGTTGGGGGCGCTTCGCTGGCAGCTGCCGGTGATTTTGATTATCGCGGTGCTCAACCCGTTATTTAGCGCTTCGGGCTCGACGGAACTGTTCCGTATTGGCATGCGTGCGGTGTATCTGGAGAGTATGGTATACGGCCTGTGCATGGGCGGGCTGTTTGTGGCGAGCGTGCTGTGGTTTGAGGCCGCGGCGTCGATGCTTAGCTACGACAGGGTGCTTGCGCTTTTGGGTAACATCGCGCCGGTGATCGCGCTCATGATCTCGATGTGTATGCGGCTTATCCCGCAGTTTTTGCGTCGCGGTCGCACGGTGCTGGCGGTGCAGGATGCGATTGATGTGCCGGGCCGCGCGCCGGCCGACCCCGTGCGTTCGCGCCTACGGGCATCGAGCGTGTTGATGGGCTGGGGCATGGAAGATTCGCTGGAGCGTGCGGACGCCATGCGCTCCCGTGGGTGGGGCGCCGCGGCGCGTCGCACGACGTACGCGCGGTATCGGCTGGCGCGCGGCGACGTTGCCGCGCTGGTTGGGCTTGCGCTGTTTGGCGTGGCCACGGCGGCAGTGGCGTGGACCGCGACGATGCAGTATTCGTTTTACCCGCAGCTTTCGGTGCCGGCGCCGTGGCTTGGCTATGTTGTATACGCGACCTGGATGGCGCTGCCCTGCGTGGTGCATGCGATTGACGAGAAGAGGTTTGGCTGATGGCTCGGTTGGACGGGAGCATCATGGCGGACGCGGTGTGCGGCTCGGATATACCGGCGATTGAAGTGCGGGGCCTGCGCTTTGCCTACCCCGGGGCCGAAGTGCCGGTGTTCGAGGAGCTCGATTGGCGTGTTCCCCAAGGGACGTTTGCGTTGCTTGTCGGTGGTACCGGGTCGGGCAAGTCGACATTACTCTCGTTGCTCAAGCCCGAGATTTCGCCGGCGGGCGAATGCTCCGGCGAGCTGCGCATGCTGGGCGAAAGCGTTGCCGACATGGACGTTCGCGCGTCCGCGGAGCGCGTGGGCTATGTGTTTCAGGACCCCGAGAACCAGATTGTGTGCGAAACCGTGTGGCACGAGATGGCGCTTGGCCTGGAAAACTTAGGCATGTCGCGCGACGAGATGCGCCGTCGCGTGGCCGAGACCAGTTATTTCTTTGGGGTGGAGGATTGGCTCCACCGAGATACCGATACGCTTTCGGGCGGACGCAAGCAGCTGCTGTCGCTGGCAGCCGTGCTGGCGTTGCGCCCTCGCGTGCTGCTGCTCGACGAGCCCACGTCCCAACTGGATCCCGTTGCCGAGAAAAATTTTCTGCATGCGCTGTTTCGCGTGAATCGCGAGCTGGGCTGCACGGTTGTTGTGGCAACGCACCAGCCGCGCCCGATGCTCGAATACGCGACGTGCGCGTATCGGATTGAGGGCGGGTGCGTAAGCGAGGTCGCTGACATCGCCTCCTTGGGGCATCGCGAAGAGCTGTTTTCTGGCGAGGTGCCAGGGTGGGGTGGCTCGTGGCGTGCAAAAAACGGAGTTTTCAGCAGCGCCAGTGGCCGGCCGGGCTATTTGGACCCGCGCGTGGGCGATCCGGGCGCAAAAAAAAGACCGAAATCGGACAAATCGGCTGAATTTGAGGCGCAAATCCTGTCGCAAGACGACTCGGGGGCGCCGTCGTGCGCCGGTGGATGCCGAATACTCCCAAAAATGCACGCTGGGTCGGCTACCACCCTGGCAGGGGGCTGGTTTCGCTACGATCGAGCGTCCGGCTGGGTGCTGCGCGGGCTCGATGCGTCGTTTTCGGCAGGCGCGGTGCATGCTGTTGTGGGCGGTAACGGCTGCGGTAAGTCGACAATGCTTTCGGTGCTGGCCAAGACGGTCAAGTTGCAGCGTGGGCATATGGAGCGCGGGGCGGCCTCAGCGGCACTGCTGCCTCAGAATCCCAAGGCGCTGCTGGTTGCCGAGACGGTGCGCGAGGAGCTGATGGAATGGGCTTCGACCTGCGGATATGACGAGGCTATGGCGCGAGAGCGCGCGACGAGTCTGGGATTGTCCGGCTTGGATGGGCGCCATCCGTACGATCTTTCGGGCGGGCAGCGCCAGCTGCTTGCGTTGGCAAAGCTGCTGTTGATCGGCCCCGAGCTGCTATTGCTCGATGAGCCCACCAAGGGTCTGGACCTGGCCAGCCGTCGCATCATCGCCCGCGCCCTGCGCGACCATGCGGAGGCTGGCGGTACCGTCATCATGGCAACGCACGATCTGGGCTTTGCCGAGCAGGTTGCCGATGACATTGCCATGATGTTCGACGGTGAGATTGCCTGCATGGAGCCGCCCGCCGACTTTTTTGCCGACAATGTGTTTTATAGGGCGTGATGGGATGGCGGATTATCGCGTCTTGCGCATACTCGCAAAACTGGAGATCCCACTGCTGCTGGCGGTGCCAGCGGTAATGGCCGCGGCGTTGCTGGCAGGCGTTGAGCAGGCGGCGCTTGCCATGCTTGTCGTGGTGGCGCTGGTGCTCGCGCTGTTCTTTGCGGGTTACGAGGCATCTCGTCCGGGTTTGCGCCAGATTATGCCCTCGCTGGTTCTGGCGGCGTTGGCCGCGGCGGGGCGTATCTTGTTTGGCCCCATTCCCGACTTTAAACCGGTGAGCGCCATCGCCATTATCGCCGGGACGACGCTTGGTCGCCGCAATGGTTTTATGGTTGGCGCACTGGCGGCGCTGACCAGCAATTTCTTTTTTGGGCAGGGCATGTGGACGCCGTGGCAGATGTATGCCTGGGGTCTGGTCGGCTATGTTGGCGGCGCGCTGGCGCATGCGGGTGCGTTCGACCGTGCCGATGGAACCGTGCGCATGCCGGCGCTGATGGCGTACGGCTTTGCGTCGGGCCTGCTCTATGGCGCCGTGATTAACGCCTATGACATCATCGGTTTTGTGCAACCGCTCACGTGGGCGGGCGCCGTGGCGCGTCTTGCCACGGCGGTACCGTTCGATATCACACACGGCCTTGCGACCTGCGTGTTCTTGGCCGCTCTCTACAAACCTTGGTGTCGTCGCATTAACCGTGTCGTCGTGAAATACGGGCTGTAGTGGCGGTTGCGCCGGGGCGAGAATCAATACTGTCGAAGTGCCATTTTAAAACTATGCCGGTTTACGGGGCTAGATTGGCCCAGGCAGACCATACCGGCTTTTTCCGAAAATAGACGATCCGTCTACCTGCGGTTTTATTTTGCTTGAATTGCGTTTGGTTGGGGATTTGCGATTCAGCCCCGTAAACCGGCATAGTTTTAAAATGGCCGGCTGACATGATGGGCGTCGTGGCCCTTAGAGAGCCAAATCGATCCGTTTTCTTCCGCCCCCAGACGTCCCCAGGGAATCAGTTGACGTCGCTTGCCACGAAACTAGCCCATCTACTACGTTTAGCTTGATACCCTCGACCATGACCGCGTTTTATGAAAAACCGCAGGCTTTCTACCTGCGGTTTTCTTTTTGCGTTGTTCGCCGTGGTTGAGGGTAGTGGCTTAAACGTAGTAGATGGGGCAGTTTCGTGGCGGGTGTGCCGCGTGGATTCCCTCGCGAGGTGAAAATGATCCGTTTTGCTTCGTCCCCGAGGGGTCGGCTGGGGCTAGAGCTCTAGGGTGAGGGTGACGGGGCAGTGGTCGCTGCCAAAGATGTCGCCGCGGATGCCGGTGTCGCGCACGTTGCCGGCGATGGCGTCGCTCACCAGGAAGTAATCGATGCGCCAGCCCGCGTTGTTCTTGCGGGCATTAAAGCGGTAGCTCCACCAGCTGTAGACGCCCTCGACGTCGGGATTTGCCGCGCGCCAGGTATCGGTAAACCCGGCGTCGAGCAGCTCGGTAAACTTGCCGCGCTCCTCGTCCGAAAAGCCTGCGTTGCCGCGGTTGGACTTGGGGTTCTTGAGGTCGATCTCCTCGTGCGCGACGTTAAAGTCGCCGCAGGTCACCACGGGCTTGCCGGTCTCGCGCTCGAGTCCCGCCAAAAAGCCGCGATAGGCATCGTCCCAGGCCATGCGCACATCGATGCGCGCGAGCTCATTTTGGGCGTTGGGCGTATAGACGTCCACAAACCAAAACTTGTCGAACTCGAGCGCGCAGACGCGGCCCTCGGTCGCGGCCTGCGCCACGAGCTCGGCTGCCGCGCCCTCGCCGGCGTAAGGCAGCAGCGCATCGGCGCGCAGCACGCGCAGCGGTTCCTGGCGGCTAAAGACCGCAGTACCCGAATAGCCTTTACGCTCGGCGTAGCTCCAGGTTTGGTGATAACCGGGCAGGTCGATATCGGCCTGGCCCTCCTGCAGCTTGGTCTCTTGCAGCGCCAGGATATCGACATTGAGCTCCTGTGCGATCTGGATAAAGCTCGGGTCCTTTTTGAGCACGGCGCGCAGACCGTTGACGTTCCACGAGGCGAAAGTGTAAGTCTGAGGCATGGTGTCCTTTCGACGGGGTTTGCAGGCTTAAGATTAGCGCAAAAGGGGCGGTGGTGGGCTCCGCGCGTGCTGACTCAAAGGCCGCATGCTGGGATGTCGCCCGACGCTGCCCGACCAACAAGGACGGAGGACTCATATGACGCAGGCGATATCGGATCCCAAGCGGGCCTCCGCCGCACTGGCGGAGCTGTTTGGTACCCACAAGCGTGTGGTCTTCTTTGGCGGCGCCGGTGTTTCCACGGCGAGTGGCATTCCCGATTTCCGCAGCGTGGACGGCCTATATCACCAACAGTTTGCCTACCCTCCCGAGACCATGCTCTCGCATAGCTTTTACGAGGCGCATCCGGCCGAGTTCTTCGACTTCTACCGCACCAAGATGATCTCACTTGGCGCCAAGCCCAACCGCTGCCACACCAAGCTGGCCGAGCTGGAGCGTGCCGGCAAACTAAATGCCGTGGTGACGCAAAACATCGACGGCCTGCATCAGATGGCGGGCTCGCAGCGCGTGTTCGAGCTGCACGGATCGGTCCATCGCAACATTTGCCAGTCGTGCGGCGCGGTCTATAGCGCCGAGTGGATTTGCGCCCGCGGGCACGAGGACGCCGCGGGTGTGCCCGTGTGCCCCGCGTGCGGCGGGCGCATTAAGCCCGATGTGGTGCTCTACGAGGAGCCGCTCGACGAGCATGTGCTGACCGACGCCGTTGCCGCCATTGCCGCGGCCGACGCCCTCATTGTGGGCGGGACCTCGCTCGTGGTGTATCCGGCGGCGGGCCTTACGCGATACTTTACCGGCGATACGCTGGCCATATGCAATCTTGCTCCCACCGATCAGGATGCAAATGCCGACCTGCTGATTTCTTGCGACATCGCTGCCGCGTTTGCGTTCTAGCCCGCGTGCGCGGATACAATAGAAAGACTAATTGCAAAGCGACCCCGCCGCCTGCGCCCGAGCGTGGCGGCGCGGGCATTTTAGGAGGATGTTCATGGCGAACGACAGCAAGACATGGCGGTGCGGAAAGTACGAGCTCAGCTTTGACCGTCCGCGCATCATGGGCGTCCTCAACGTGACGCCCGATTCGTTTAGCGACGGCGGGGAGCATTTCGACCAGGATGCCGCTATCGAGTACGGCCTGGCGATGCTCGATGCCGGCGCCGACATCATCGACGTGGGCGGCGAGTCCACGTCGACGTGGCGCCCCGGCTTTACCCCGGTCAATCCCGATGAGGAAGCGCGTCGCGTGCTGCCCGTGGTGCGTGCGCTTGCCAAAGAGGGCGCCATCGTCTCGATTGACACGCGTCATGTGGCGGTTGCCAAGGCAGCCGTGCGCTGCGGTGCCTCGATCGTCAACGACGTGACGGGCTTCACCGACCCCAAGATGGTCGAGTTTGTCGCGACGAGCACCTGCGGCGTCATCGTGATGCACGCCGGCGAGGTCGCCGCGCCCGCTCGCACGCATGCAACGGTTCAGCTCGATACCTCTGCCGCGGCGTTTGTTGCCGAGAAGGCGCGCGAGGCGGCTGCCGAGGCCGCGCGCGAGGCCGAGAAGCCCGCCCGCCGTCGTCGCGGCAAGCTGCTGGGCGAGCCCAAGACGGAGGCCAAACTGCCGGGTGGCGTGGTGCAGCCCTCGCTGCCGTTTGGCGATCCGGAGCCAGCGCCCGAGCTAACGGGCGAGCAGAAGCAGGAGACGCCGGCCGCCGAGCAGGTTGCCCCTGCCGCCGAGGCCGCCGCGACCCCTGAGCCCGCGCCGGAGCCCAGCGATCACTTGGCCGCCATGATGCGCCGCAGCGCCCGCCGCGAGGAGGCTTATGTGCCCACCTCGCAGCTCCGCCGCTTTACCCTGCCCGATTCGGCGCCCATCATGCGCCGCGTCATGGGCTTTCTGTCCGATCAGGCACGCGCGCTCATCCACGCCGGCGTGTCACGCGACCGTATCTGCATCGATCCGGGTCCGGGTTTTGGCAAGACGGCCAACGAAGACATCGTCATCCAGCGCGAGACCGCCAAGATGGCGTCGCTGGGCTATCCGCTCATGTGCGCCGTGTCGCGCAAGCGCTTTGTGGGCGCCGTCTCGGGCGTGACCGAGGCCGCCGAGCGCGATGCCGCCACATTTGGCGTGTGCCTGGGCGCTATCCAGGCCGGTGCCAACATCGTGCGCGTGCACGATGTCACCGGCTTTGCGCAGTTCCTGAACGGCTACTGGGCTGTTGCCAAGCCGCAGCCGCGTCGCGCGTTTGTGGCCGTGGGCTCCAACCTGGGGCATCGTTGCGACAACATCCGCGCCGCGCGCGACATGATCGCCGAGATTCCGCTCACCTGTGTGTCCAACTGCTCGCGCATCTACGAGAGCGAGCCGGCCTACGAGACGCGCCAGGACGCGTTTGCCAACGCCGTCATCGAGATCAAGACCGAGCTGGCGCCGCTGGTGCTGCTCGACGAGCTTATGAAGATCGAGGCCGAGCTGGGGCGCGACCGATCCAAGAAGGCCAAGGTCAACGGCCCGCGCACCATCGACCTGGACCTGCTGTGGATGGATGGCGAGACCCATGGCGGCAAAAAGCTGCGCCTGCCGCATCCGCTCATTGGCGAACGCGACTTTGTGCTGGTGCCGCTCGAGGACCTGATGCACGACCCGGCGCGGTTCTTCCGCTTCAACGGCGTCGAGGTCAAGGAGCCCGAGGATCGCGTGGGCCATATCGTGGGCGAATTGGGGCGTATGTAGATGATCGAGATGAATGCTGTTGCCGCCGGTACCGAGCTCGACGCGGCACGTGATGCGGGCCGCGAAGGCGTGTCCGCGGGCTGGTGCGCTTGGAGCGTGGGTGAGGCGTCGTTGACGTTTTCACTGGTCGTGCGCCCGGATGTGAATATGCACGCCTTCCATGGCCTTCCGTTTGTGGCGGCGATGGGAATGATGGACGCGCTCGCGGGAACGGCTGCAGCACCGGGGCTGGGCCTTGCCGGTAAGGTGGGCATTCAGTGGCCGAGCGATATTGTGTGCGGCGCGCCCGCGTTTGAGACGTCGTTTGCACGCGTCGCCGTCAACGGTGGCGCCGGTGCTGCGGGTATGTTCGGTGCCGTGACGGTGGATATTGAGCGCGCGGCGCTGGGCGAACTTGGCGTGGATGTGACCGATGAAGCGCTGGTCGAAGCGCTGACTACCGCCGTGCTGGCCCGCGTGGACGCCTGGGCGGTTGTCGCCAACACGCCGCAGGGCGCCGCCGGCCCGCTGGCTCCCGTGCTGGGCGAGTACTTCGACATGGTGCCGCTGCTGGGCCGCCAGGTTGCGGCGGTGTCGCCCAACGGCTTGCCGCTTGCGGTCGGTGTGTTTGCGGGCCTGGACATCTGGGGTCGCGCGACCATCAAGACCGATGCCGGCGAGCAGGAGTTTCCGCCCGAGGCCGTACGGATTCGCGGGCTGTAACGCGAGATGCCCGCGCTCAAAGATAATGATGACAACAAGACCCTCCTCGGCCTCTGCCGGGGAGGGTCTTTGCGCGACTACAGGGTGGCATCGCGGCCCTATTCCTCAAAACTGAAAAATTTTCGTTTTTGAGGAATAGGATTAAGGCAGCTCGGCCTTTCGCGAGGTATATTCGCTATAGAGCCTATTCCTCAAAACTGAAAAATTTTCGTTTTTGAGGAATAGAGATAAAAGACCGCGAGGAGGCCCCGATGAAACTCATCAATAGAGCGTCATATATGGACACGTTGACGAGTCTTATTGGCGTGCCGGATATCAAGGTCATCACGGGCATCCGCCGCAGCGGTAAATCAAAATTGCTCGAGGCCCTCCGCGATTACGTGGAGGCAAATCTGCCTAATTCGAATGTCATCCATATCAACTACAACCTCGATGAGTTCGAGAACCTGCTCGAGTATCACGCGTTGCTCGCTTATGTAAAAGATCATCGGGTGCCCGGCAAACAAAACTTTCTGCTTATCGATGAGGTTCAGATGTGCGACGGTTTTGAGCGTGCGATCAACAGTCTTCACGCATCCGAGCATTATGACATCTTCATTACCGGATCGAATGCCTTTTTGCTGTCGAGCGATCTGTCGACGCTCTTTACGGGGCGCACGTTCGAGATCGAGGTTTTCCCATTCTCGTTTGAGGAGTATCGTCTCTATGGCGACGAGGGCGAGGTCGACCGTGGCTTCGATGAGTATGCGAGAACCGGCGGTATGTCTGGCTCTTACCCTTATCCACTGCAGGAGCAGCGCTATCAATATCTCTCCAACGTCTTTAAGACGCTCATTGTGAGAGATATCGTGCAACGGCATAACGTGAGAAACGAATCGGCGCTGCTGCGCATTGCCGATTACATGATGGACAACGTTTCCAACATTACGTCGGCACGCAACATTACCGATGCATTAAATGCGGATGGACTAAAGATTACGAACAAGACGGTCGGTGCGTACATGGGGTACCTGTGCGATGCGTTTGCCTTCTATAAAGTTCGCCGATACGACATTCGCGGCAAGAAATACCTTAAGAGCGGCGAGAAGTATTACCTGGCGGACCACGCGTTCAAATACGCGCTGCTCGGTACACGTGATATGGATTGGGGGCGCGTATACGAGAACATAGTGGCAATCGAGCTGCTGCGCCGCGGATACGAGGTATACGTCGGCGTGCTCTATAAAAAGGAAATAGACTTTGTAGCAATCAAGCGAAGCGAGAAGCTCTACATTCAGGTGAGCGACGACATCAGCTCGGATAAGACATTTGAACGCGAGATTTCGCCACTGCTGAGCATTGGCGATGCGTATCCCAAGATGATTCTCTCCCGCACGCATCACGAGGCCACGGATCGAGACGGAGTGCAGATCGTGGACCTGGCGAGGTGGCTGTGCGGCGAGGCTTAGCGTGCTTCGAGCCTATTCCTCAAAACTGAAAATTTTCGTTTTTGAGGAATAGGCTCGAAGCGTTGCCTAGTTCGCCGCTCGCGCTCGTGCTCGACTTAAGCTCCTGCCCTATCCCAGCTCCTGCATGCGGCGGTAGATTTCGCAGATACCCTTAATGGTGAGCTGTCCATCGACCACGTCGAAGGCATCGGTCGAATCGGCGACGATGCCGGCGAGGCCTCCCGTGGCGATAACGGTGGCATCCTCGCGGCCCAGCTCGCGCTTCATGCGCGCGACCAGGCCTTCGGCCATAGCGGCGGTGCCCACCACGGCGCCGACCTTGATGCACTCCTCGGTATCGCGGCCGATGGCGTGCTCGGGCGCCTCGAGCGGCACGCTGGCGAGCTTGGCGGCGCGGGCGGCAAGTGCATCCATGGAGATGCGGATGCCCGGCGCGATCGCTCCACCAATGTAATAACCGTCCTCATCGATGACGTCGATATTGGTTGCGGTGCCAAAGTCCACCACGATTGCCGGCGCGCCGTAGAAAGTCTCAGCCGCAACGGCGTTGGCGACGCGATCGGCACCTACGGCCCGGGGACGCGCCGCGCGCAGCTTGGTCACGGCTGCCGTCTGCGGCCCAATGACGATGACGTCTGCGGCAATGCGGTCGGCCACGGCATGCCATTCGCGCGAGAGCTGCGGCACCACGCCCGCAAAGGCGATAGCGTCGACCGCGTCGAGCGAAAGGCCGTACATCTTAAAAAAACCCATCAGGCGCACATGGATCTCATCTGCGGTATAGGAGCGGTCGGTGGGCATGCGCCACGACTGCACCAGCTCGTCTCCGTCAAACAGGCCCATGGCCGTCTGCGTGTTTCCCATATCGATAGCGAGCAGCATGTCTACTCCCGGTTTCGGCATAAAAGGACGCGCACCATTGTATACGTGCTGTCGACGGCGCTCGGCTGCGATTCGTTTACGGTGATATGGGCTGAGGGGTTTTAAATATGAAGGAATTATGCTCTACGAGAATTTCCTTGCCGTCCACCGAACTCCCGAGTAATATTCCTTCTTGCGCATATGAGGCGCCCAGACATTGCGGGGTGGAGCAGTCTGGTAGCTCGCCGGGCTCATAACCCGGAGGTCGTAGGTTCAAATCCTGCCCCCGCGACCAAGACTTTTAGCAGCTCAGAGGCATTGTTCCTCTGGGCTGTTTTTCTTTGGATACATAGCACGGCGAGCTAGTTGCTGCGCGGGCATTTTGGATCCCCCCGTGTCACTCTCTGCGCCTTGGAGGTCGTTGGTTCGAATCCGGCCTCCACGATCAAAACTCCGGGTCAGACGCAGGAAAGCCTGGCAGCGCGAATAAACGAAAAATACCATCATGCCGAGATGATCGGCATGATGGTACATCTTGGAAGTGATCTCGAGCGTTATCTTTAGGGAGGGTTCGAGATCACTTCCGCTTTCTTTAAATGACGAGCTGAGCGTTACGCAAGATTACTGAATAATTACATTTTCAGTAGTATAAGATGCCTGTGCGTATCGCTGAGCATTGGCAAACTGCGAAGTAGCAAGGCCATACATAATCGCAGCCTGCTCCTTATCGCCTTTCGCATTGGCGCAATCAGCCATAGTGGTGTAATTGCATCCCGTGTGTACCGCCTCAGCAGCCTTATTGTAATACTCCATGGACTCGTCATCCACTGAGCCCTTCTTATACAATTCAGCTCCTGCATTTCTTACCGCAATACGCGCGTCGACTTCTGCGCTCTTATTAGTGGCCTGCATGTTCTTTCCGAGAGTAAGCCTGTAGTAATTAGCTGTACCATAGGGAACGTCTGAACGGAATTTCTTGTCATGACCTCTCAAGACATACATTTCTTGATCAGTTGCATCAAAAATTGTCCTGAAAATTGTCTTGAATTCTATGTCATCTCCTTCTGGAGAGTGGAACTGATAGAAACCACCGAAATCCCAATTTTCCTCACTCCATTTGCCCTCGTCATAGTAACGAATGCTTCCGAGTCCGTTCGCGAGCGTGAGTGGGGTAACGCTGCCGCTCTCGTCTTGCATAACCTTTTCTAGAGTATTGGCTCTTGGAACGCTATCCGGATATGCCTCATATGAATCATTCATCCAGAGCTCATCCTTGAAATGATTCGCTGCAATTAGATAGTCCGTCTCACCGTAGTCACCGGCTTTGCGCACTACATATGCATTATCTTTTTGCTCGATGAGATACGCATTTCCCTTGTTGTCGGAAACGTTGATGTTACCCGTGTGAATCCACTCAGTTTTCGTAAGCATTTTGACTGCTTCGTCTGCCGTATCGCACTTTGTTGCTGTGTACCAATAAGCAAACAAAGTATCGAGGAAGGTGCCTTCCCTATCGATTGTCTTAGCACCTTCGCTTGGCGATGCCGTAGGCCCTCCGGCATAGGTAATAATAAGGCCCTTAGAGTTCATGAATGCATTTCCCTGCAATCCACCTGATGCAATGACTGCATTGCCATGTTTCGGATAAGAAACCATGCTCGAGAACATTGCGGCGGGTGTTGTGCTGACTGCATCAAGATTAGCGGCTCCAAGATGATGACCATCCTGAGTCATACTTCCCCAAGCAGATACATTCATACATGTTTTTGAACGCTCTGGATCATTTGAGCTCTCTGGATCAAAATGCAACATGAGGTCATAGTTAAGAACAGATGAACCCATAACTGCAACTACTGCATCTTCCTTTGAGACTCCTGCCCCCTCAGCTACTCCCGACAAGAAATCAAATACAGATGGATCATCCTCTTCATAATGTTTCAGAATCTTACCCATAGCTTCGTTATATGCGGCATCGTCTGCCTCTGCATAAATTGAAGCCATTACAGCTGTCCAGTTATTTTCTAACTGATCCTTTTGCTGTAAGCCATACTGCTTTCCCATGTCAAACCAAGAGCCATTTACATACACAACTTCTTGCGCATTTCCTGCGTTGACGGTTGCATCGAACTTCCCGTCAAACTCTTCGTTTTCAGAAGTTGATCCGGCATTTGCCAGCGTGCCGTCTGATGACCCACCTTGCGTATTATTTGCAGAACATCCTGGGCCTGCCACCATGCTTAAACATAGGCTGGCGCAACACAATACGCAGGCTATCTTTCTTCTCATAATCTTGTCACCTTCTCTTTCAGAGGTTCCGTGTTGCCGATAACTTGATGGCTAAAGCAGAGGCCCCTCGTTGCCGACAACCTAATGACAAAATTATGTAATTTTCCGATCCGCTTTCACATGAACTGGTCTCGATAAATATGTTCAATCTTAGCCTATACCCTGGTTTAGCGCTTTATGAACCAGGGTTCATAAAGCGCTAAGCTGTATAAACAAAAGGAAGTGGGATTCATATTGATTAGCCCAACGTAATCAACGTTATGAACATCTGATTTTCTGCAGCAACTGCATCCTGTTGCTAACATCGGCCTTCTGGTAAATGTTATGTGTATGAGATTTGACGGTGCCAGTCGAAATAAACAACAGTTCGGATATCTCCTGTGTGCTTTTCTCCTTGAGCAAGAATCCCAGAATCTCTCGCTCTCTGAGACTAAGGCCAATAGATGTCGCATAGGCGTCTATGATTTCTTCCGAAAGCTCTCCTGTCAAGGCTTCATAGCTAATCGGTTTCACTGTGATCTTGTCAACAAGAAAACGCGCCGCAACAACAATAAGATATGCGGCAACAACTATCTGGGAGACGCTTTCGCCAAAATTGCGGCTTCGAATCGCGCCGCTAGTTACTAGGCTTGCAACATCATTATTAAGCCCATAATGTAACCCCGTAAGAATATCCTCAAAGACGGTCATTAATCCAAGGATTCCAACCAGTCGCAAGAACATATCTAACCTTAAAAATATGCTCTTATTCACTGTTTTGCCAAAGGACCTGCTACCGATAAAGGCTAGTACGATAACCAGAAGCTGGAATGGCAACAAATAACAAATATACAAGAATCCTGTACGCACCTTTAACAAAGGGAACATGATGAGCCAGATGAACAATGGCGCTTCCACCAATGTCAATATCCACGTTTTTGACCCTCCAACAGCCCCCTTGAATAAATGACATATGAGAAAGGCGCAGGCGAAATATAATAGCGACTTGATTACTACGGGCACCGAAAAAAAATTATGGAAGTAATAATAAAGGGGCGAACTTATTTCGTATCCTCGAACTATTAGCTCAATCAAGTACTGGCTTAGCATAAACAGAGCGATATACAGATATTCCTTCTTTTGACCTCCGATATAGAGGATTAAATAAAGGGCTGCACAGATTACACAGCCAGATTTTATTAATAAACTTAAAACAGCAGACAGTACCAGCATCAGGACCCACCACCCTTTTCCTTTTATAGCGCGCAGTGCCCTATTTAATTCATATCATTTGTCCGCAATCCGTCTTCTGGATCTCCTTGCTCTGCTTCTAGTAAGCAAGTCTTTTCCCGCAACCTCTTCAGCATCCTTTCAATAGTACGTCATATAATACCAGTTGCAGCGTTCGCATCATTCGCTATGAATATCGCCGCCGTGCCCAGTAGCCTTCAGGCGTCCCGAAGGCCGGTGCGTCGCCGCTGACGGGCACGATGCGCTTTTTCACGAGTCTAAAGATGCATAATCTACGGACTTTTCTCTCTCTTGTCATACTTTTGAAAGTGTTCGTAAGAGGCTGCCGATCCATTGGAGGCGTAGAGAGTCCAGGTGATGCGCGGACTCATCCCATCGAGCGGGCGGGTGGAGTCTGGCATTCCAGGCAGGATGAGCGTCGTCGGGGTGATCTTGCCTAAAGATATTGGACTGTTTATAGGACTAAACATAAGAAAACTCGATTATCAGGGGCGGGTGCCATAAGGCACACCGCCCCCCTTTGTGCGTATGGCGCCAGGACCATGCGCTCGAAAGCGTTGCCCAAACGCATGGTTCATCCGCACAAAGCCCATGGTCGCTATGGGCAAACATCGGTGCGCCTGCACATGGTTTTGAGCCTGTTCTCGAGCGAAAGTATGGCTGTCGATACGCATGCAATTCGCATGAACCCGGGCTCGTCCGAGAGCCCTATAAAGGAGGATTCGCATGAAACAGTTAGAGACCGACGTCGTTGTCGTCGCCGCTGGTCTGAGCGGCCTTGCCGCGGCGGTCGCTGCAGCCGAGGCGGGCGCTCGCGTCATCGCGCGGCGACCACGATGACCAAGCGCATGACCGAGCGTGCCCAGGACCTGGGTGTCGAGTTTATGTTTGAGTGCCCGGGCACCGGCCTTATCAAGGGCGAGGACGGCGCCATCTGCGGCGTGACCGCCAAGGACAAGGACGGCGAGGAGTACCAGATCTCGTGCAAGTCCGCGATTGTCGCCACGGGCGGTTTTGGCCACAACGCCAAGCTCATCAAGGAGAAGCTCGACTTTGAGTGGGGTAAAGACCTGTTCTCGTTTGCCATTCCGGGCATGGACGGCGATGGCATCAACTTAGGTTGTTTAAAAAGGTGAGTGTGGCGGTCGTTTCCTCGAACGGGGACGGTGTTGTTGGGGCTGTCTCAATCTGTAACAGGTTGGTCCGATTTTGGTCTGTAGATGTTACAGATTGAGATTTCCGGCGAGCGGGGCTCCGTTTGTCTCGATCTGTAACACGAGGGACGGATTTTGCCGAGTTGTTGTTACAGATTGAGATATTCGGACGGACAGTTGCCGTTTGTCTTGATCTGTAACAGGTAGGGGTCAAAAGTGGGTCTAGCTGTTACAGATTTAGATTGTTGAGGATGGGTCGAGAGGAATATCTCGATCTGTAACAGTAAGACCCGGTTTTGCTGGGTAGCTGTTACAGATTGAGACAAACCGACGGGCCGCCCTGCCCCATCCGCCTGCCGCTGCCTGCTATCCGCCGATTTTCGTTGTGCCGCTGTACCCCCATGGCATATCCTCTAAACAACTACGCGGCACCATCGCCGCCGCGTCTACAAGAGAGGAATGTCCATGACCGCACCTGCGTCCAAGCTGCTCCAGCCCATTACGGTTGGCCCCCTTGAGCTCAAGAACCGCATTATGTTCCCGCCGCTGACCACCGGCTATGAGGAGCGCGACGGTTCCATCGGCGAGCGCAGCCTGGCTTTTTACGAGCGTCTGGCCCGTGGCGGCGTGGGCTACATCGTCATCGGCGACGTCGCTCCCGTCATGACCGCAAGCCCCACGCCCAAGCTGGCAACCGACGCCCAGATCCCCACGTTTAAGGCACTGGCCGACGCCGTCCACAAACACGGTGCCAAGGTCGCGCTGCAGCTGTTCCACCCCGAGTACGATGTGCCCGGTGTCGGCCGCATGGTCATGGGCTCCATGGCTGCGGCCAAAGCCGCGCAGGAGGCCAAGGCCGCCGGCGACGAGGAGACCTTTGCCGCCAAGATGGCCGAGTCCAACGAGATCCGCAAGCAGGCATATGCCAAGCTGCACCACGACATGCAGCACTTTGTGAACGAGGCGAGCGTAGAGCAGCTCGCCCAGATCAAGGAGGCCATCGCTGCCTCGGCCGCTCGCGCGCAGCAGGCCGGCATCGACGCCATCGAGGTCCACGGCGACCGCCTGGTGGGTTCGCTGTGCTCCGCGATCCTCAACAAGCGCACCGACGAGTACGGTGGCTCGTTTGAGAACCGCGTTCGCTACGCGCTGGAGGTCGTCGCTGCCATCAAGGAAGCCGCGCCGCAGCTGATGGTGGAGTATAAGCTCCCCGTGATTATGGAGAACCCCGACGGCACGCCGCGTGGCAAGGGCGGCCTGCAGCCCGACGAGGCCTGCGAGTTTGCCAAGCTGCTCGAGGGCGCGGGCATCGATATGATCCAGGTTGCACAGGCCAACCACACCGGCAATATGGGCGATACCATTCCGCCCATGGGCGCCATGCCTTACAACTGGACGCTGCCCGTGGCCGAGCGCGTCAAGGCCCTGGTCTCCGTGCCGGTAGCAACTGTGGGCCGTGTTGTCTCGGTCGAGGCTGGCGAGAAGATTCTGGAAGACGGCGCGGCCGATATCATCGCCTATGGCCGCTCGCTCATGTGCGACCCCGACATTGCGCTAAAGGCCGCCACGGGCGAGCCCATCCGCGAGTGCCTCAACTGCAACAAGGGCTGCGTCGATGCGATTCAAAACCGCAGGTACATCTCGTGTGTGCTCAATGCCGAGAACGGCGACGAGGCTACCATCGCCATTAAGCCGGGCGAGGGCGACAAGAAGATCGCCGTTGTGGGCGGCGGTATTGCCGGTCTGGAGGCCGCGCGCGTGGCGGCCAAGCGCGGCTACGACGTGACCGTCTACGAGGCGAGCGATCATCTGGGCGGCCAGATTGTGCTGGCGGCCGCGCCTCCGCGCAAGGACGAAATCATGCGCTCGGTCGAGTATTACGAGAAGATTCTGCCCGGCCTGGGCGTGAAGGTTGAGCTCAACCACGTCGCTACCACTGAGGACCTCAACGCCGCCGACGCCGCGATTGTGGCTGTGGGCGCGCACGACGTGGTCATCCCCGTTCCGGGTGCCGATTCTAAGAAGGTCGTCTCGAGCTGGGACGTGCTGGCCGGCAAGGTGGAGCTTACGGGCCGCGTCGCCGTCATTGGCGGTGGCCTGGTGGGCACCGAGACTGCCGAGTACCTGCTGCAGCACGGCTGCGAAGTGGCGATCGTGGAGATGCTCGACAAGATTGCCGCGGGCGAGTCCGAGACCATTCTGCCACTGATTATGAGCGACTTTGCAGAGCACAACGCGGAGCAGCACGTGAAGACCCGTCTGACCGCCATTACCGATGAGGGCGTGGAGGCCATTCGCACTGCCGATGACGGCGCCGAGGAGCCGGTGAAGATCGCCTGCGATTACGTGGTGATGGCCGTCGGTTCCAAGGCCAACGCGTTTGACTTGGATGGCGTTACGGTGCCCGTGACCTGTGTGGGCGACTGCTCGGGCGAGCGCACCGCCGACATTGCGAACGCCATTCGCACGGCATATCACGCGGCCAACGAGCTGTAGTTGAACATCGCGGCCAGGCGGGGCGGTAGCACGGATCTGTCTCGCCCGGCCGCGTCCCATCGGGTGTCAATCGGGGCGGGGCCTGCAAGCGCAGCAGGTCCCGCCCTTTTTGTTTTGCCCCGGTGGACGGCAATGCGCGCTAATCATGGGGAGTGAGGCGTCTACTGCCTTGCAGGCTGCTCAAAATTATTGGAGGAGGGGTTAATAATCATATCCTCTATTCCAAAGGATATAAAGAGATGCCAATGTTGCTGGCAAGCGAATGACGATTAGCTGCGAGCTAGTTACCAGCGTAAATAATCAATAAAGAAATGTCGTAAATTGGTGTCAAATTCCCAGATAGCGCCGCGTCTATTTTAATTAACTGCTTTGAGCAAACAGTAAAATGCTACTATCTAACTTGCACGTAAGAAAGCAATTTAACGTTTAAGGCTAAGAAGTAGAAGTGGCAGGTATGTCAGAAACAACAAGGACTCGCACGCATGCGCCCGAGATTAGGCAGCGCGCTGTCGAGATCCTCCAAGAAGGGGTCGGCCATCGCGCGCTCGCCGCAGAGCTTGGCATCCCCCAGGCCACAGCCCGTCAGTGGGCCCGTGCGTATGCCGTGGGCGGCGCCGACGCCGTTCTCAATGCGGGCTCTCATCACCACACATATTCGTTTGACGTTAAGCTTGCCGTGGTTAAGGACCGCTTGGAACATGGTCTGACGGTGCGTGAGGTCATGGTCAAGCACAAGATCCCCAGCGAGTCTTCGGTTAAAGCTTGGTGCCGACAGTATCGCGACGGTGGCGAGGCCGCCTTGGTCGATAAGCCGCGGGGTCGCAAACCGCGCGTTAAAAAGGCGGAATAGCGAACGGGATGGTGCGTCCGCAGGGGCGCATTTTTCTTGCCGCGCCAACTTTTTGGACCGCCGCGAGTCTATCGGGACATCCTTCAAAGTGGTCAATAAACCGCGCGCAGTGGCCCGTGCGCCCGCCGCTACGAGAGGGGGAGCGTTACCTCTCTACTCCAAAGCGGACATGTCCTTACCCCATACGCCTAAAACTCCCCAGTTGACCGAAAACCTGCCGCCTGAACTCCCAATTTGAGCTATAACGTTAAATAATTGCAGCGTTTTTGCATGGGGGAGTGATGGTATGACGCTACTGTATTTCCTTACCCTGTTTCCGCTGGTACCGGCGATGGGCATGCTGCTCGCGCGCAGTGACCGAGCCCGCGATGCGGTAGGGCTTGTAGGCTCCGGCATTATTATGGCGGTGACCGTTGTAGTTGCCGTCTTATTTTTTGGCACGGGTCCGCAGGGCTTTGAGGTTGCCCCCGGCACCTCGCATGTGCTCTCGATCATCAGCTCCGTCATCGACGTAATTCTGTGCGCCGTCATCCTGTACAACGCGTTCAAATATAGGAACGCGCTTACCGGTGTGCTCGGCGTGGTGCAGCTGGTGGGTTCGGTTGCCTTCGCTGCCATGACGCTGCCCACGGCCGAGGTCGTCACCGCCACGCCGCTCTACCTGGACTATATGAGCGTGATCATGGTGCTCGCCGTTGGCATTGTCGGCACCCTGATCTGCGTGTATGCCCTGGGCTACATGAAGGACTTCCAGGCGCACGATGAGCACGAGGCCGCGCTGCGTGGGCAGACCGCGCCCGACCGACGCCCGCAGTTCCTGGCGCTTATGTTCCTGTTCCTTTCGGCCATGTTCGTCATCGTGACGAGCGACAACCTGGAGTGGCTGTTCTGCGGCTGGGAAATCACCACCGTGTGCTCGTTTCTTATGATTGGCTATACGCGCACGCCCGAGGCTATCAAAAACGCCTTTACCCAGATCATCCTCAACATGCTGGGCGGCATCGCGTTTTTGGCGGGCCTTATGTTCCTGCACGTCAACGGCGTGCCGCTGACCATTTCGGGCATGATCGAGCTTTCCGGCGCCGGAACCGCGCAATCCGCGCTGCTGGTGCTGCCGGTCGTCTTGCTGTCGATCGCCGCGCTTACCAAGGCCGCACAGATGCCGTTCCACACCTGGCTGCTCGGCGCCATGGTCGCCCCCACGCCCACGAGCGCCCTGCTGCACTCGTCCACCATGGTCAAGGCCGGCGTGTTTTTGATGGTCAAGCTGAGCCCGCTGTACGCCACCTATCCCGTGACCGGCTTTATGGTCACGAGCGTGGGCGCCATCACGTTTTTGCTCGCCGCCCTTATGGCCGTCTCGCAGAGCAATGCCAAGCGTGTGCTCGCGTACTCCACCATTTCCAACCTGGGCCTCATCAGTGCCTGCCTGGGTGTCGGCGCGCCCGAGGCCGTGTGGGCCGCCATCTTCTTGATCTTGTTCCATACGGTGGCAAAGTCGCTGCTGTTCCTGTGCGTGGGCACGGCCGAGCATCATATCGGCAGCCGCAATATCGAGGACATGGACGGCATGTTCAGCCGCATGCCGCACCTGACGCGCCTGATGATGCTGGGCATCATGGGCATGTTCGTGGCGCCGTTTGGCATGCTCGTGTCTAAGTGGGGCGCCCTGGTGGCGTTTGCGCAGACCGGCAATGTGCTCATGATCATGGTGCTGGCCTTTGGCTCGGCCGCGACGTTCTTCTTCTGGGGCAAGTGGCTCGCCAAGCTCTCGGGCGTGGATTCTACGGCCGAAAACGTGGAGGGCAATGTCCATAAGACCGAATGGATAGCGCTCAACACTATCGCCGCGCTGCTGATTCTGTGCTGTGTAGCGTTCCCGATTATCTCGAGCGGTCTGGTGTCGCCTTACTTGGCCATGGTGTTTGGCCGCGTGCCGTATGTTATTGGCAAGGATGCCATGTATCTAATGGTGGTTATCGTGGCTTTTATCGCCGTGGTGCTGCTAACTTCATTCCGCGTGAGCGACAAACCGCACGTAAACGTATATCTTTCGGGTGTGGGAACCGACAATTACCGTCATTTCCGCGGCTCGATGGGACACGAGGTGAAGGCCGAAAAGCGCAATTGGTACCTGGAGGATGCCCTTGGCGAGAATCGCATTGGCCCCGCGGGCAGCATCGTGTGCTGCAGCATCATTCTGTTCGCGCTGCTATGCTGCGTATGGATTGGTCCCGATACGCTCGCCATGGGCGAGCCCTCGGTGCTGCGCGGCAAGTATTTCGAAGGCTCGGGCGTCGTGGGCATCTTTATAGGCACCGTGGCGTTTGCCCTGCTGGCGCCTTTGGTTGGTGGTCTGATCGACGGCATCGACCGCAAGCTGTCCGCCCGCATGCAGGGCCGCGTGGGACCGCGTCTGCTGCAACCGTTCTACGATGTAGCCAAGCTCCTGCGCAAAGCCCCTGCCAGCGTAAACACCGTGGACGATACCTACATGGCGTGCGCGCTCATCTTTACCGTGGTGGGCGGCGGCATCTTTGTGTCGGGTTCCAACACACTGTTATGCGCCTTTATGGTTACCCTCGCTGCGATCTTTGTGGTGCTGGCGTCCGCCTCGACGCAAAGCCCGTTTGCCCAGGTCGGAGCCGACCGCGAGCTGCTGCAGGTCATGAGTTACGAGCCCGCCGTTTTGCTGATGAGTGTGGGCCTGTACCTTGCCACCGACAGCTTCGATTCCATCGCCGTGACGGGGCAGTCGGCCCCCATCATCGTGTACAGCGCGCCCATTTTCCTCGCGCTGCTCGCGGTGCTTACCATCAAACTGCGCAAGTCGCCGTTCGATCTTTCGTACTCGCATCACGCGCATCAGGAGATCGTCCAGGGCGTCGCCACCGAGATGAGCGGCGGCACGCTGGCCAAGATGACCCTTATGCACTGGTGCGAGACCGTGCTGTTTTTGATGTGGGTGGGCATGTTCTTTGTTTGGGACAACCCGGTGAGCTGGGTCGTCGCCCTGGTCGTTATGGTCATGACGTATTTTGCCGAGGTACTGATCGATAACACCTTCGCCCGTAGCACCTGGCGCAGCTGCTTTAAGCTCGGCTGGGGTGTGGCGCTGGTGTTTGGCCTGCTCAACCTTATGCCCATCCTCGTCGACGTGTTTATTTAGGAGGCGGCATCCATGGATCATAAAATGTCGCGTTCGCCGTGGGTTATTCATTACGACGGTTCGAGCTGCAACGGATGCGATATCGAGGTGCTGGCCTCGCTCACGCCGCTGTTCGATGCGGAGCGCTTTGGCGTAGTCAACACCGGCAACCCCAAACATGCGGACATCTTTTTGGTGACGGGGTCGGTCAACGCCCAGAACTTGCCCGTCGTGCGCCAGATCTACAACCAGATGCTCGAGCCCAAGTGCGTGGTGGCGTGCGGCATCTGCGCGTGCTCGGGCGGCGTGTTCCGCGATGCGTACAACGTGATCGGTGGCGTGGACCGCGCGATTCCCGTGGATGTGTACGCGCCAGGATGCGCCATTCGTCCCGAGACGGTGATCGACGCCATCGTGGAGGCGTGCGGCATCCTGGACCAGAAGGAGGCCGTGATGCGCGCCGGCGGCGACCCGCTTACCGTGGGCGGTGCCGCTACCTGGGATGGTGGTGTTGAGCTGGGCGAGGACGGATTTGTGGCCCCGGCTGAGGCCGGCGACGCGCCCGCCGCTGGCGACGCACCTGCTGGGACGCCCGCCGCGTCCGCCGCTGCAAGGGGGGCCGAGTAATGCAAAAGGCAATCTATACCACCGTCGAGCTCGATGCGCTGCTGTCGCATGTCCAGGCGCTCAAGGGTGCCGGTGCCCGCTTTGTACAGATGCACGCCGAGCGCAATGTGGACGACGGCACGTATCGCTTGGTCTATACGTTCATTAACGTTCGTGCTGCCCAGGAGCAGATTGCGCAGGACGGCAGTTATGCGATTGAGAACCTGGTAGTCGATGGTATCGACCAGTACCAGGAGATTCCATCCATCAGCTCGTACTACCCTGCGGTGTTCCCGTTTGAAAATGAGGCACACGACCTGTTTGGGCTTGCCATTACCGACATGCAGATTGACTTTAAGGGCTTTTTCTACCAGGTCTCGACTGCCGAGCCCATGAGCGTCATCACGCCCGAGGTTAAGGCTGCGCGCGAGAAGGCCATGAAGGTCCGTGCCGCTGCCGAGGCCAAGGCGCGCAAGGCTGCGGCCGAGAAGGCCGCCGCTGCCGCGGCCGCTGCGGGGGAGGGCGCTGGCGATGCTGCGGGCGCTGCCGTCGCTCAGCCCGCTGCGGCTGCCGGCTCCGATGCTCAGCATGACGAGGCTGCCGCCAAGGCCGCGCTCAAGGCTGCCGAGATGGAGGCAAAGCTCGCCGCCATGGATCCCGAGAAAGCGGCCAAGGTTCGCGCGGCGCTTGCCGCCAAAGCCGCCCGCGATAAGCAGAAAAAGGAGGCGTAAGGTCCATGGCACATCGCTCCGTTATTCCGTTTGGCCCGCAGCACCCGGTGCTGCCCGAGCCGCTTCACCTGGACCTGGTGCTCGAGGACGACCGCGTTATCGAGGCTATTCCTCAGATCGGCTTTGTGCACCGCGGACTCGAGAAGCTCACCGAAAAGCGTGACATGCACCAGTTTGGCTACATCGCCGAGCGCATCTGCGGCATTTGCGCCGTGGGTCACAGCTGCGGCTATGCCAGCGCCTGCGAGCGCATGCTCGATATCGAGGTGCCTGGCCGCGTGCAGTATATCCGTACCATTTTGCACGAGCTTTCGCGCATTCACTCGCACCTGCTGTGGCTGGGCCTGCTCGCCGATGCCTTTGGCTTCGAGGCGCTGTTCTATCGTTCGTGGACCCTGCGCGAGCAGATTCTCAAGATCTTTGAGAGCACGTGTGGCGGTCGCGTGATTCTGTCGATTAACGAGATCGGCGGCCTTAAGCATGACATTGAGGACTCCGAGCTGGCGGGCATTGTCCAGACGCTCGATGCCATGCGCCCCGACTACGAGGCCCTGGTGCATACGTTTTTGGACGACAACAGCTGCGGCGAGCGCCTGCATGGCGTGGGCGTGATCAGCAAGAAAGACGCGCTGGAGCTTTCGATGGTCGGTCCGTTTGGGCGCGCCTCGGGCGTGGACTACGACGTGCGCATGTTTGGCGACGGTGCCTATGCGGACCTGGCTGCGTTTGAGCCCATCGTTGCCACCGATGGCGACTGCTATGCCCGCTGCCAGGTGCGCTGTGCCGAGGTCACGCAGGCCATGGACATCATTAAGGAGCTTGTGGGAAAGATTCCGCACGACGGCATCGGCGGGCGCACCAAGCTTACGCCGGCCGATGGCGCACGCGGCGAGGTTGTGATTGAGCAACCGCGCGGCGAGGCGTACTACTATGTGCGCGGTAACGGCACCAAGAATTTGGACCGTTTCCGCGTGCGCACGCCGACGTCGCAAAACCTGGCGGGCCTGACGCATGCACTGCAGGGCGTGCTCATTGCCAACGTGCCCATGATTATCCTGACCATCGACCCCTGCATTAGTTGCACGGAAAGGTAGGCGCGGCATGAGTTTGATGACATTTGCCAAGACGGCCTTGGGCTCTATGGTCAAGCAGCCGGTCACGGTGTGCTATCCGCAGGAGAAGCTGGCGGCGCCCGAGCGCCTGCGCGGGCATATCATCAACGATATGGACGTGTGCATCTGCTGCGGTATGTGCGCGCGTCGCTGCCCGGCGGGCGCGCTTGCGGTCGATCGCAAGGGTGGTACCTGGTCGATCGACCCGTACGCCTGCGTGGTGTGTGGCGAGTGCATCGAGAGCTGCCCCAAGCACTGCCTGACTATGGACACCGCCCGTACTCCGGTTGCGGCGAACAAGACTCCCACGGTAGAAACCAAGCCGGAGTAGCACTGGAATAGAGCTGGAATAGGGGCCGGTGGGGCAAAAATGCCCCGCCGGCCCCGCGCGTGAACGCGCGGCTAAGCCTCTGCGAACAAAAACTATGCCGGATTACGGGGCTGAATTGCGAATCCCCAACCATATCGAAAACCACGAAGATAAAACCGCAGGTAGACAGCTCGCTTTTTTCAAAAATAGAGGGTATGGATGAGGGCCCCGACTTTAGCTCCGTAATCTGGCATAGTTTTGAAATGCCACCATATCAGTAACAGCGCTTGATCTCCCGCGGACGAAGGAAAACGGATCATTTTGGCCTTGCGAGGGCTGCCGCGCGACCCGTCTGCCACGAAATGGGCCCATCTACTACGTTTAAGCCGCTACCCTCAACCATGCCAAAAAGCGCGAAAACGAAACCGCAGGTAGAACGCCTGCGGTTTTTCATGAAACGCGGTTGTGGTCAGGGGTGCAGGACTAAACGTAGTAGATGGGCCGATTTCGTGGCGGGCGCCGTCAGCCGATCTCCGCGGGCGGAAGAAAACGGATCACTTTGGTCCTGCGAGGCTTGCGGAGGCATTCGTGCAGGGGCGCCCGAACAAAACTATGTCGGTTTACTACGATAAATTCGACATCCCCGACCATGACTGCATTTTTCCAAATATTGCAAGCGTTCTACCTGCGGTTTTGCAAGCTCGCAATTTGCTGTGGTTGAAGGTGGGCGATTCATCGTAGTAAACTGGCATCGTTTTGAAATGGCATTAAACCGGTAGCAGACATTTTGTTATGTCGGGGCGGTCGGTCTTCGGGCAACTACCCTCGCAGGTAGGCGATGGCGATTTGGGTGCGGTTGCGCAGGCCCATTTTGGCCAGGATTGAGCTGATGTGGTTTCGCACGGTGCCTTCGCCCATATAGGCGGTGGCCGCAATCTCCTTGTTATCGAGGCCGCGGGCAATGAGCTCGGCGACCTCGAACTCGCGGTCGGTCAGGCTGACGAAGGCCGCGGGCCGGCGGGTCGTGCCCACCTCGACGCCCGCCCCATCAAAGTCGACATCCTCGATTGCCTTGCCCTCGAGCACGCGTTTGCCGTCCATGACCTGGGCCAACGCCGGCGGGATGGCAGCGACATCGGTTTTGATCAGGTAGCCGCGGGCACCCAGTTTGAGCGCCGACACAATGTACTCGTCATCCGAGAATGTCGTCAGAAACACCACGCGCGCCGCAGGGTCGCGCTCAAGGATCTCGCGGGCCGCCGAAAGCCCGTCGCGCCCCGGCATCTGAATGTCGAGCAGCGCGATATCGGGTGCGTGTTCGGCATAAAGAGCCACTGCGTCGTTGCCGTCGGCGCCGGTACCCACCACCTCGATCTGCGGCTGGGCGCCCAGGATTATCTTGAGCGAATCGACCACCAAGCGGTCGTCGTCGACAACGATGAGCCTCATCGGCCCTCATCTCCTTGCTGTTTGGGAACGGTGGCAAACACACGCCAGCCGCCGGCGCCGGCGTGCGGGCCGGCGGTGAAGGTGCCGCCAAGCGCCTCGACGCGCTCGCGCATGGAGCCGAGCCCCATGCCCTCTGCGGTGCCGCGGCTGCTTGATTGGACCCCGCCCGCGCCATCGTCGGTAACGATGAGCTGGTAAAACGACGGATGCTCCATGCATCGTACGGTGACAGTATGGGCGCAAGCATGGCGTATGGCGTTGGAAAGCGCCTCGCGCAGGACCGCCGCAAAGCAGTTGGCGACATTTGCGGGCGCATGCTCGGCCAAAACCTCAAGTTCAATCTGCGGCCCGCCATCTGAGCGCGCGCCCTCCACGATGCGCTCGAGCTGTACGGAGAGATTCGCCGCGTTGTCGTTGAGCGCGTGGACGCTCGAGCGCACGAGCTGAAGCGCTTCGTCCACGGTGCGCTTGACGTCAGCGAAGTCGGCGGCGACGCCGGGCTCGTTGGCGTGGACCACGCGTAGGGCCTCGGTTTGCAGCGAGGCGCGCGTGAGCTGGTGCCCCACGTTATCGTGGATCTCGCGTGCGATGCGGGCGCGCTCGGCGAGCGTTGCGAGCTCGACCTCGTAGTCCTGGCGGTCGGCAAGGTCGCGGTTGCGCGCCTCGAGCGCGAGGGCTCGCTCCTGCAGCTCGTCGCGGGTGCGACGCATGCGCTCCTGCTCGCGCTCCAGCTGAGCGGTGCGCAGAGACAGCAAGGTGGCGGCGACTGAAAGGATGGCGGTCAACAGCAGCGCACGGGTGGGAAGCGCGCCGGCGTGGGCATATGCGACGAGTGCGCAGACAAAGATGGCGCCGGCGCCCAGTGCGACCCAAACGTGTTCACGGCGCACGTATCGCGCGATGTCATAGAGGGCGAGGGGCGCAAACGGCACAAACGACGGCACAAAGACGGTCACCATAATGTAAGCGTAGCTCGCGGCCTCACCGGCGCGGCGGGCACGTTCGCCTTGCGCAATTTCCGTAAGCGAGGCGACTGCGACGCCAAGACAAAACGCCGCGACCAAGCAAGCATCCACAGCAAGGCCCAGAGCGGCCGCGATACAGCACGCCAGCACGATCGATTTGTCGAATAGCCTGTTCATACGGGTATTGTACGCGATGGTGCGCGCGACGATTGCTCAGGTGCCGCAACCGTGACATTCCTCCCGCCCGCCCCCGCCGCACTCGTGACAAAGCTCACTGGTGCGCGCCGGCGGCTCCTGCGATGATGCAATCGTACCGGGCCGAAATCAACGGAAGGGCTGCCTCATGACAGACATCGTCCACGTCGAAAACCTCGTCAAGCGCTACGACGATCTTATCGCGCTCGACCACTTTAACCTGAACATCGCCCCCGGCGAGATCTTTGGCCTGCTGGGCCCCAACGGCTCGGGCAAGACCACGTCCATCAACTGCATCCTGCAGCTGCTCGCCTACGATAAAGGCACCATCGAGTTGTTCGGCGAGCCCATGACGCCCACGCGTTACGACCTCAAGCGCCGCATCGGCGTGGTCCCGCAGCAAGTTGCGGTGTTTGACGAGCTTACCGTCCGCGAGAACATCGACTATTTCTGCAGCCTTTACGTCAACGACCGCAAACGCCGTCGCGCGCTGGTCGACGAGGCCATCGACTTTGTCGGCCTGGGCGACTTTGCCAAGTTTCGCCCCGGCAAGCTCTCGGGCGGTCTGGCGCGTCGCCTCAACATCGCCTGCGGCATCGCGCACAAGCCCGAGCTCATCTTCTTCGACGAACCCACGGTGGCCGTCGACCCGCAGAGCCGAAACGCCATCCTGGAGGGTATCTGCCGCCTGCGCGACGAAGGCGCCACGGTGGTGTATACCAGCCATTACATGGAGGAAGTCGAGCAGATCTGCAGCCGCATCATGATCATGGACGGCGGGCGCGTGCTGGCGCAGGGCACCAACGACGAGCTCAAGCGCATGATTCAGATGGGCGAGCGCGTGACCGTCGAGGTCGGCGCCGTCGAGCTCGCCACGGTCGAGCGACTGCGCGCCCTCGAGCACGTGCTTTCGGTTGAGCTTTCCGGCGGCGAGCTCGTCTGCACCTGCGAAGCGAGCCCGCACAACCTGGTTGACATCCTCGACACGCTGCGCGCCGCCGATGTGGCGCTCGGCCGCGTGTGGAGCGAGCCGCCGACCCTCAACGACGTGTTCCTCGAGATCACCGGCCGCGAGCTGCGCGACTAGGGGGCGGCCATGTTCAACACCATTATCATTACGGTCAAGACGCTGTTGCGCCGGCCGAGCACGTGGGTTTGGGGCGCGATCTTTCCCGTCGCGCTTTCCACGATGTTCATGTTTATGTTTGCGAATCTGAGCTCCGACGGCACGGTCGACCCGGTGCCGGTGGCCGTCGTGGCGGATGAGGCCTGGGGCGCCTCGACCTTTAAGGACGTGGCGACGTCGCTTGCCAAGGAAGGCGACGACCAACTGCTCGAGATCCACGAGTGCGACGACGCAGTCGATGCGAGCCGTGCGCTTAAAGCCGGCGAGGCCGCGGGCATCTATACGGTCGATGCCGCGGGCACGCCCAAACTCACGTTGCTTTCGAGCTATGACAGCTCGCGTGCGACGTCGGTGCTCACCGACCGCAGCATCCTGGAGACGGTGGCAAGCTCGTATACGCAAAATGCCGAGCTCATGCGCCAGATTGCCCAGGACAACCCGGCGGCGCTCGCCGACCCGGAGGCGGTTGCGCGCGCCCTGTCGCTCGAGGGCGGAACCCGCCGTGTGAGCCTGACGCGTGCCACGCCCGATGGCACGGTCATCTACTACTACGCGCTCTTTGGCCTGGTCGCGATGATGTCTGCCGAGTTTGCCGCCTTGAGCGTCGTCGACCTGCAGCCCAATCTGTCGGGCCTTGGCGCGCGTCGCTGCGTGGGCGGTCTTTCCAAGACGGCATCGCTGGCCGGCATCTTTGTGGGCGCGTGGTTGGTCTCCTTTGCCTCGATGGCGATCGCGATCGGCTACGTGCGCCTGGTCGTGGGGGTCGGCTTTGGCGGGCGCGAGGGGCTCTGTCTGGTGGGCGGCGCTGCCTCCGCGCTTGCCGCGACGGGCCTGGGGCTCTTTGTGGGCACGCTTCCCGTTAAAGGCGGCAAGGCGTCCAAGTCGGGCATCCTCACGGGCTTCGCCACCACGTGCGCCCTGTTCGCCGGCCTCTACGGCGAGCCGGCGATGGCGCTTGCCGACGACGTCGCCCGCGCCTGTCCGGCCGAGTGCTGGCTCAACCCCGTCAAGCTTATCTGCGACATGTTCAACCGCCTGTATTTCTTTGAGGACCTGGGCCCCTTTGCCGTTCGCGCTGGCGCGCTGGTCCTTATGGCGTTGCTGTTCGTTGCCGTCGCCACGCTGATCTTTGGAAGGAGCCGCTATGAGCACCTTTAAGACTGCGCTTCGCATGGCGCTGGCGCACCCGTTCTACCTGCTCATCTATACGGTGTTCATCTCGCTCATGGGCGTATTCATCGCGGCCTCGGTGAGCTGGAACTCGTCGCAGCTCACCGAGTACAAGCCCTACGATGCCAACGTGATCGTGGTCGACCGCGACGACAGCGACCTTTCGCGGGCACTCACCAAGCACCTGGACTCACGCTTTGACCTGGTCACGGGCGTTGGTGACGACACGTACGATCTTGCGGACGCGCTCTCCAAGAGCAACAGCGCCAAGGGTAGCGCCGATTGCGTGTTCTTTATCCCGGAGGGGTTTGAGGACGACCTCGTCGCAGCCGCCCGAGCGGGGGAGTCCCTGCCCAAGCTCGATGTGACCTACGGTGCCGGCACCATGGCGGCGGCGCTCTCGTCTGCCGAGGCCTCGCGCTGGATCTCGCTCGCGGGCGCTGCGGCCGCACTTGATCCTACTGCCTCCGACGGTGACGTCGCCAAGGCCGCCGAGCATGCCGCCGCCAAGCGCGCGGAGGTCGAGATCGAGCAGGTCAAGGTCGACTCGACAGCCGCCGCCACGCTTGAGTCGTACTTCAACTTTGGCACGTACGCGATTATCTCGTCGGTCATCGTATCGGTGGGGCTGGTGTTCTCGGGCATGAACGAACCCGAGCGCGTGCGCCGCATGGAGGCCAGTCCGGTCTCCGAGCGTCAGCGCTCGCTTGCCGTGTTTGCGGCCGCCGCCGTGCTCGCCGTCTGCATCTGGTTTGTGTCGAGCATGATGGGCGTCGTGGGCTTTGCCGACGCGGCCGCCGAGGTCGGCGTAGGTCGTGTATGCCTGGCGCTGGCGGCAACGTTTGCCCTGGCGTGCACGCCGCTGGCCGTTGGCTTTGCGTTGTCGGGCTTGGGCGCGCGCGAGGAGCTGCTCAACGGTGTGGGTAACCTGCTCGGCATGCTCATGACGTTTTTGGGCGGCGCCTGGATGCCGCTGTCGCTGATGGGCCCGGCCGTGCAGACCGTAGCGCACTTTGTGCCGACATATTGGGTGAACGACGCGATCGGCAAGGCGCTCGCCGCGGACCTGACGTCCGCCGTGCTGGGAGACATCGCCTGCGATCTGGGCGTCACGGCGCTCTTTGCCGCGGCCATCGCCGCCGTAGGCCTAGCCCTCGCACGCGCCAAATCCCACGCCTAGCTACCTAGTCATTGGGTGCTCATTGGGGACAGACTTAAACGACCAAGAGTGGTCATTGGGGACAGACTTAAACGACTAGTCATCGGGGACAGTCTTTGCCGATTCGCCGGCTCGCCGGCAGGGTTGCCAAGGACTGTCCCCAACTGCCGGCAGGAAAGGAACGTCCCTAACTGCCGGGTGTCGAGGCACTCATTTAAGTCCGTCCCCAATGAGTGGTTTCAGTCATTTAAGTCTGTCCCCAATGAGTAGTCACTCATTTAAGAACGTCCCCAATGACTAGGCGCCGTACTTGACATTGACCCCGCTTTAACGGGTACCATCCTCTATGTCTGTAACGCCATATAGACCGAGGGGATATATATGACCGCAACTTCACCCGCAGCACCCGCTAAGGTGTACTTCACCAACCTGCGCACGCATGCTCGCGAGAGCCAGCTCGACAAGCTCAAGCGCCTCATCCGCCGCGCCGGTATTGAGCAGATCGACTTTGAGAACAAGTTCGTCGCTATCAAGATTCACTTTGGCGAGCTGGGCAACCTGAGCTTTTTGCGCCCCAACTACGCCCGCGCCGTCGCGGATGTCGTGAAGGAGCTGGGCGGCAAGCCCTTCCTCACCGACTGCAACACGCTCTATGTGGGTAGCCGCAAAAACGCGCTCGAGCACATCGATACTGCCTACCAGAACGGCTTTACCCCGTATGCCACGGGTTGCCAGATCATCATCGCCGACGGCCTTAAGGGCACCGACGAGGCGCTCGTCCCGGTCGAGGGCGGCGAGTACGTGCGCGAGGCCAAGATCGGCCAGGCGCTCATGGATGCCGATATCGTGATCAGCCTCACCCACTTTAAGGGCCATGAGCAGGCCGGTTTTGGCGGCGCCATGAAGAACTTGGGCATGGGAGGCGGTAGCCGTGCGGGCAAGATGGAGCAGCATGCCGCCGGCAAGCCGAACGTCGCGACCGAGCACTGCATTGGCTGCCGTGCCTGCGAAAAGATCTGCGCGCACAACGCTATCTCGTTCGACGACACCCGCGAGCGCGAGCTTGCCAGCGGCGCTACTCGCACGGTGCACGTGGCCGCTATCGACCACGATCGCTGCGTGGGCTGCGGACGCTGCATCGGCGTGTGCAACCAGGACGCCATCAAGCCCGTCTATGACGCCGCGGCCGACGTGCTCAACTGTAAGATCGCCGAGTACACCAAGGCCGTCGTCGACGGCCGCCCGAGCTTCCACATCTCGCTTGCCATGGATATCAGCCCCAACTGTGATTGCCATCCCGAAAACGATACGCCTATCGTCAACGATATCGGCATGTTCGCGAGCTTCGACCCGGTCGCCATCGACCAGGCCTGTGCCGACGCCGTCATGGCGTCCGAGCCGCTGCCCAACACCGAGCTCACCGATAGCGCGGCCAAGATGGAGCATAACCACGAGCATCTGGAGGGCGAGCAGGCGCGTGACCCCTTCTGCATCACGCATCCCGACACCGACTGGCGCGCGTGCATCGCGCACGCCGAGAAGATCGGCCTGGGCACGAGCAAGTACGAGCTTATCGAGGTCAAATAGCGCCTAGCTATTGGACAATATAAGCGCCTTTGTGGCGTAATTCGAGCAAAAGCCGCTCGCGAGCACAGCGCTCACGGGCGGCTTTTCGGAAGTGCGGGGAAAAGTCGAATACCGCCGACCACAAGGCGTTTTTGGCAACAAAACCCAGACGTTGCTTGTTGCCTAAAAATACTCGTCGAGGAAGTTGTTGACTGTGTTCCAGTAGAGCTCGGGGTCAACTTGCGCACTCTTGGCGTGGGCGGCACCGTGGATAAACAACATGGGATCCGTCGCGTGTTTGAGTTGCTCCACACTGCTTGCCTTATGAAAGTCGTAGCCTGCGCGCACGTTGCACACCAAGTTTGCTACATCGAGCAAGGAAAGCTGGGCAGGCGCGAGCACGTTCATGCCGCGGTCATGGAATCGTTTGGCGTATCGGGCCATACCGATGGGCTCATTGGTATGGCCATGCAGGCAGACGGCGTAGTCGTGCGTGCTCTCCGACGCAGCAAAATGCCAGGCGGCGAGCTCGGTTCCGTCGCCCGCGGTGAGACTGCTGCTCTCGCGATTCTCTTTAAACCACGCCCGCGCCTCGGTTTCCTCGGCATCCGGCTGCTCACCTTTTTTGTCGTCTTTGCCATCCTGCATCATCTTCATGGTGTACGGCGCTTGTGGGTTCAGGGCAAAGTCAAACAAAAAGTTGCCGGCAAATCCGAGCAACGCGACAACGAGCGCCAGCGCAACAACGACGGTCATCTTAAGCTTTCGATGGGGGTGTGCGCTTTGAGACATTTACGGTTCTTCTTAAAGATGTTGATACGTCAACACTTAAAACAAGCGCATTATGGATGTTCGCCGTTGATGCGTCAACAAGCAAAGAATGGGTAAACAAGGGGTCACGTATGGTGCAAATTTCGCACGTACCCAGACGCTTTGATATAGTGTTGAGAACTCTTTACGTTGGAGGATGTAACCGGCATGTCCGATTCGAGCGACAGTTCTAAGCCGCGACCCAAGACCGCGGCCGTTCCACACTACACGGTGGGTGAGGAGATCATGAACTCCGTCACCCATGGTGTCGGTTGCCTGCTGGGCATCGCGGGCCTGGTGCTCCTGATCGTATTTGCCGCTCTTCGCGGCGGAGGCCCAGCCCACATGGCCGCGGCGATTGTCTATGGCGTCAGCATTATCCTCGAATACCTAGCCTCTACGCTCTACCACGCGATTCAGCCCGCGCGCGCCAAGCGCGTGTTTCGCATCATCGACCACAGCTGCATCTACCTGCTCATAGCCGGCAGCTATACGCCGTTTTGCCTCATCACGCTCGCAAACGATGGCGGCCCTATGCTGTTCTTTGCCGTATGGGCCATCGCCATTATCGGCATCGCCCTCGAGTGCTTTATGCGCGAGCGTCAACCGCACTGGGTAAGCGGCCTGGTCTACCTGCTGATGGGCTGGCTCGTCGTCTTTAAGCTGCCCGAGCTCGTGTCGCTGCTCAACCCCGTGGCACTTGCCCTGCTCGCTGTCGGCGGCGTGTGCTACACCGTGGGCGTGCCGTTCTACATCGCTAAAAACGTGCGCTACCTGCACAGTGTGTTTCACTTGTGGGTGCTCGCCGGCAGTATCTTCCAGTTCATGGCGGTGATCCTCTTCGTAATCTAGCGATCACGTCTGTGCCTGCGGACCCATCCAAGCGGCCGCCGGACGCAACTGCCCTATCCGTTATCTACGCTTACTACCTAACGTCCCGAATCTTGGAGGTTCGAGAAACTCCCGATGGACATAACCATCTCCCTTATCACCACCCTCGTTTTGACCCTCATCAACGGCTACTTCTCTATGTCCGAGATGGCGCTCACCACGGCAAAGCGCGCCGTGCTGGAGCACGAGGCCGAGGAAGGCGACAAACGCGCCGAGCGCGCCGTTAAGCTGGCCGCCGACTCCGACCAGCTGCTCGCCACCATCCAGGTCGCCATCACGCTCGTGGGCTTTGCCTCGTCCGCCGTCGCCTCGACGAGCCTGTCCGACCCGCTCGCCACGTGGCTCATGAGCTTTGGCATCGCGCCGCTCTCTGCCATCGCGCGCGGACTGGCGCCGGTCATCATCACCGTTGCGGTCGCCTTCGTGTCCATCGTGATTGGCGAGCTTGTGCCCAAGCGCATTGGTCTGGCCAATGCCGAAGGCGTGTCCAAGCAGGTCGTGGGGCCGCTGTCGTTTTTCCAAAAGATCGCCCGTCCGCTCGTGTGGCTGACTGGCGCTTGCTCCGATGGTCTGGCCCGCATCCTGCGCATCAAGAGCGCCGACGATCGCCAAAACGTCTCGGAGGAAGAGATTAAGTACATGGTCTCGGAGCAGGACGACCTGCTCGAAGAGGAAAAGCGTATGATCCACGAGATCTTCGACCTGGGCGATACCGTTGCCCGCGAGGTCATGGTGCCGCGCGTGGACACCACCATGTGCGAGGACGACGAGACGGTCGCCGACGTGCTGTCCACTATGCGCCAGACCGGCTTTAGCCGCATCCCCGTCTATCACGAAGATCCCGACAACGTGGCGGGCATCGCGCACATCAAGGACCTGATTCAGCCCTCGCTCGACGGCGAGGGCGACCAGCCCATCGCCGGTTATTTGCGCGACGCCACCTTTGTGCCCGACACCAAGGACATCCTGCCGCTGCTGTCCGAGATGCAGACTTCGCACGACCAGATCGTGGTGGTCGTGGACGAGTACGGCGGCACGGCTGGCATCATTACCATCGAGGACATCGTCGAGGAGATCGTGGGCGAGATCGAGGACGAGTTCGACCCCGACAACAAGTACCTCACGCGTCTTTCGCGCCGTGAGTGGCTCGTCGATGGGCGTTTTTCGTGCGATGATGCGATTGAGCTTGGTTGGCCGCTCGAGGAAAGCGATGATTATGAGACCATCGCCGGCTGGATTTTGGAACTTTGCGACTCGGTGCCCGACATCGGAGAGGTGTTTGAGGTTGCAGGGTACAAGTTCAAGGTGCAGTCGATGCGTGGCCAGCGCATCTCGCTTATTCGCGTGATCGCTCCGGCCGAAACCGATAAGAAGGATTCCGAGTCCTCGGCAGATAAGCCGGCGACGCCGGGCGCGGGCTCCGCGGACCCGCACGACGGCGACGAGTAGGGCAAGGAAGAGTAGGGGAGAGTTATGGCAGGCCTGTTCAACATCCTTAAGGTCACCGTCAGCGAGGACAAGATCTGCGCGCATGTGCTGGTGAACCCCGGCATGCCGCTCATGACCTCGGAGGACATCGAGGCCACGGCGCGCGTGTACTACCTGGTGCCCGCGATTGCCAAGCACCTGTGCCTAGGCGATTCCGGTCGTGAATTCCAGGACTGCATGGGCCAGACCGAGCTTTGCCATCTGCTTGAGCACGTGACAGTGGAGCTCATGAACGAGACCGGTCTCGCCGGCAGCATTTCGTGCGGCCGTACCCGCGTAAGCGAGCACGATGAGCGTGTCTTTGAGGTTGAGCTTTCATGCCCCGATGACGCGCTGGCCATCGGCGCGCTGTCTTCGGCGACCTTTATGATGGACTGGGCCTATCTGCACGCCGACCAGCCTGCTCCTGACGTGGAGGGCACGGTCGCGGGCCTGCGCAACCTGGTGCTGGGTATGCGCGCCGAGGCCGAGGGCAAGGATCCGCACGAGGCCATCGCCGCCGCAAACGCCGAGGACGGGGCCGAAGGCGAGGCTCCTGCCGATTCCGAACCCGGCGTCGAGGCAGCTGCTGAGGAAGCCGTCGAGTCCGAGCCCGCGGAGCCCCAGGGTGTCCCGAGCTTTGACGATGAGCCGCAGGAGGCAATCGATACCGAGGGCGCGACCGCCGAGAGCCACGAGGCCCCCGCTGCCGTCTACGGTGGCGCGGCGACGGTTCCGGCAGGCCCCGCACAGGAAGGTGCGCTTCCGCTCGTTGATGGCGCCGGCGAGGACCCGGCGGCCACGGTGGCCATGCCTGCCATGCCGCAGGAGTAGGCTCACTCGCTTATCACTATCATGTACCTGCGCTTTTACCGTACGCAGATGTGCGCGACGGCAAGTGTTGCGCTGCGGGTATAATGGACAGCATTCAAACGGTGGGCATCGAGGTGCCCGCAGGAGAGGAATGATCATGGGAAAGACTTTCAGCTTTGTCTCCGGTGCGCTCTTTGGCGCTGCCGCCGGCGCTATCATCGGCGTTGCTCTGGCCCCGCGCTCGGGTGCCGAGACCCGTGCCATGGCCGCCGATATCGCCAACGATGCCTGGGACAACATGCGCGACACCTACGAGCACGGTGCCGAGGAGGCTCGTGCCGCGGTCAACGACTTTGGTCCGATGGTCGACGCCAAGACCGATGACCTGCGCGCCAAGGTCGACCTGGCCCGCGAGCGCATGGACCAGCTTCGCGAGCAGCTCAACGACGCCATCTCGGGCGGCAACGTGACGCCCGCTGCCGACGTCGTGGTCGAGAACGTCACTGAGGCCGGCACCGAGGCCACGGAGCCCTCGACCGAGGCATAATGCGCGCAGGGGATTTTGTCGGCGTCAAGGTTTATCGTAAGCCTGCCGAAGACAAGCGCACCAAAAAGGACGGCACGCCGCGCAGCCCCAAAAAGCTCGGCAAGATTCACTTTCCGGTCTTTACCCCGGGCGGTACGCGCGTGGTGGGCTTTATGGTTCGCCAGTCCGATATCGCGGGCATGATCGAGCGCCCCGATCGATTTGTGGCGCTCGATGCCATCGGCGTCTATGAGGGTGCTGTCGCGGTCGACGACGTCAAGGGCACCTACGATGCCGCCGCGGCCAAGCGCCTCGATATCAACCTGGACGATTGCATCATCTGGGTTGGCATGGACGTGCGCACGGAATCGGGCGATGTCGTGGGCTACTGCTCGGACGTTGAGTTCAAGCCGCGTTCGGGTATCGTGCAGACGTTCTACGTGACCGCCGGCGCTGCCTCGAGTGTGCTGGTGGGCGACACACAGATGCCGCCGACGATGCTGCGCGGCTACGAGAACGGCGCGATGATTGTCTCGGACGAGGTCAAGTCGCTCGGGTATTCGGGCGGCGCGGCCGCCAAGGCTGCCGAGGCCAGTGTCGTGGTGGGCGATAAGGTCAAGAAGGGCGCTAAGGTGCTCGATGACAAGGGATCGGCCGCCGTGGACAAGGGCAGTCGCGCACTGGGCAAGCAGCTCGGCAAGACGCGCGGTATGTTCAAGGCCTTTAAGGACGAATATCAAAAGGCGAGCGGGGGCTCGTCAAAAGCTAGCAAATAGCGACGTACCAAATGATGGGAGGCGAGCCGGAGACATGTTGCTCCGGCTCGCTGTGTTTATGGGGGGGCACATGCGCCAAAACGGATCTAACTTAAACGGGCGCTCGGGTGCGCGTCCGACGGCGCGACGCGACCTGGGGCAGCTGCCCAGCGGTCAGCGTCGACGTCGCCGTAAACCCGGCGCGATGTACCTCAACCATAGCCGTGGGTTTAGCGATCGCAGCGCGCGCATCGGCAACGGGCGCTCACCGCGCCGACCGTCCCGCCTGCCCTATGCGCTCATCGCTGTCGGCTGTGCGCTCGTGCTGTTTATCGCTGCCGTCGTGGGCTATGTCAATCGCAGCGTGGACATTGTGCTCAATGGGGAGCAGGCTTCGGTGCGCGTGGGCTCCACGTTGCAGAACCTTATCGATGACCAAGGCCTGACCGACACCTACGATGCCGGCGACTTGTTGGCTGTCGACGATAGCGTGCTTACCCGCCGTGGCGGCGAAAAGCTGTCGGTGAAGGTGGACGGCAAACGGGTGAAGCAGGGCAAGTGGAATAGCCGCGAGCTAACGGGCGGCGAGAAAGTGACGGTCAAAGACGGCCGCGACACGTACGAGAAGCACGAGGTCCAGGTCACGACCATTGAGCCCAAGTTGAAGGTCGAGGGCACGGGCGCTATCGAATACGTTAAAACCTGGGGCGTTCGGGGCCGCTCCGAGGTATGGGTCGGCGAGCAGTCGGGCAAGACGCAGGACCGCGGCGAGGTCGTGCCCGCCACCGACTGCGTAGTCGAGTGCGCGAGCGTAGCGCCCAAGGGCAACGAAAAGTACGTGGCCCTGACATTTGACGAGGGTCCGAGCGGCGCGACCAAGCAGGTCTTGCAGGTGCTCAAGGAAAAGGGCGCCACGGCGACGTTCTTCCTTTCGGGCGATGCTGCGGAAGCCTCGCCCGCTACTGCCAAAGCGATTGTCGATGCCGGATGCGAGATCGGCTCCAACAGCTACAGCGATGATTCGCTCAAGGGCAAGGATCGCGAGGCGGTGCGCAAGCAGATCACGAAGGGTACCGAGGCGATTAAGTCGGCGACCGGCGTCGAGACTATGTTGCTGCGTGCTCCCTACGCCGCGTTTGACGAGCAAAACTGGATCGATGCGATGGACCTGGTGTCTGCCGTGGTCTCGTGGAATGTCGATTCGGGCGACTGGCTGCTCAACGGCGCCGACGAACAGGTTTCGACAGTGCTCGAATCGGTGACTCCGGGCAACATTGTTTTGTTCACCGATAGCGACGAGTGCTCCGAACAGACGCTCGAAGCGCTGCCGCAGATCATCGATGGCCTTGTCGCCAAGGGCTACAAGATCGTGACGCTGAGCGATTTGGTTAAGACGGATACGTTGCTGAGCAAAAAACTCACCTCGCTAACGAAGACTTCCATGCCCAAGAACGCCGTGTTTCCCCAGCTCGCCGGAGATAACGACACCGCAGACTAGTCATGGGGGACGTTCTTAAACGACTATGCCACGGATGCGTCAGCGGTTGGTATGCCTGCGATGTTTGGAGCATAAATTTGGCGTCACGGCGCGATGCTGATGCTATAGTTACTGCGGATAACAAGGGTCAAGAGAAAGGTTGCAGGTGAAATCCAAACCTCGACCATACAGTCGATGACCCCTTGCAGGTGCTTCTTGCGCATGCACGGGGTGTGAGCGCCGAGCGGTGTGCCGCCCGCGCATGCGTATACATATCTAAAAGTCCACGGATGGCGCGCCGGCATGGCCACGGTCCGAAGGAATAATGATGGGGAGCACCAGTGAATTATCTGAGTGAGATGCTCAAGCTGCCGGTCTTGGACGTCGATGGCGAAAAGCTCGGCGTTGTGAACGATTTTGGCATTGCTACCGGCGAAGTTTTTCCGCACGTGACGTCGCTCGCGTTCCGCGGTCCCGGCAAGACGCCGTTTATGATCAGCTGGCGAAAATGGGTCGACCGTATCGACGAGACGGGCGTATACCTTAAGACGTCGGCTACCGAAATCCGTTTTTCGTACCTGCAGCCGACCGAACTCTTGCTCGCGCGCGACGTGCTCAACAAACAAATCGTCGACACGCAGGGCATGAAGGTCGTGCGCGTAAACGACATCAAGTTTTCCATGTCAGGCGAAAATCAGCTGCGCCTGCTGGGTGCCGAAGTCGGTGCCCGCGGTCTGCTGCGCGCAATCAGCCCCGCTCTTGAACATGTCGTCGAGGGCTTTATGAAGCACCTGGGCAAACCGCTCGGCGAGGACATCATTGCCTGGTCCTACATGGACCTGCTCGATCGCTCGACTAAGAACATCCAGCTGTCGGTGTCGCATAAGACGCTCGGCGAGCTGCATCCTGCCGACATTGCCGACATTATCGAGCAGCTCGATCCTCGCCTGCGCGCGCAGGTGTTCGCGCAGCTCGACACCGCCCAGGCCGCCGAGGCCATCTCGGAGTTCGATGACGACGAGCTCATGACCGAGATGCTCGAGGGCCTGTCCGACACGGATGCGTCGTCGATGCTGGCCATGATGGACCCGGACGACGCCGCCGACCTGATCGACGAGCTCGATTACGAGAAGGCCGAGAAGCTCCTGCGCCTGATGGGCGTTCAGGAGGAGAAGGCGATTCGTAACCTGCTGGGCTATGAGGAAAACACTGCCGGCCGCATTATGACCTCGGAGTTTGTCTCCCTGCCTGCCACGGCGACGGTCGGTGACGCCATCGAGGCGATCCGCAAGCTCGACGAGGATTTCGAAAGCGTCTACTACGTCTATACCGAGGATCCGAGCGGTATGCTGACCGGCGTGCTCTCGCTGCGCACGTTGATCGTGGCCGACCGCGACGCCACGCTGGGCCAGCTGGCCTACCGCGACCTGGTTTATGTGTCGCCCGACGAGGACCAGGAAGACGTAACGGATGAGATGACCAAGTACGACCTGGTCGCCATCCCCGTCTGCGATGAGAACCGCCACATCTTGGGCATTGTGACCTTCGACGACGCCATGGACGTTATCGCCGAGGAGCACCAGGAGGACCTGCAGATCGCAGGCGTCGGCTCGGGCGATAGCGCGTCCGACGACTCGACGAATGTGCTCAGCTGGTTTGTGCATCGCCAGTACTGGGTTGTCGTGTGGGGCATTGCCTCGTGCATCATGGCGGCGGTGCTGGGGACGGCGCTGGGCTCCGCACATCTGGTGGTGTTCCCCATGTGCGCCATGCCGCTCGTGCTGCTGGCTGCCTCGCGTATGGTGTCGTTCGTCAAGAACTACTTCCTGGAGTACGACGGCCATGACGATGAACCCAAGCCATATCTGGGATTCTTCTTCCAGAGCACGGGCATGGGCCTGATCCTGTCGCTCGTGACCTACCTGTGCGCTCAGCTGGTGCGCACCACGGCGTTCCCCGACGCGCCCATGCTTGAGGAGCAGCTCTTTACCGGCTGCTTTAACATCGCGGCCATCGTCTGCCTGATTGGCAACATGAGCGCTGTGATTTACCTGATGGTGCTGTTCTGGCGCGACGAGCACGACCTCAATACGTCGGGTACCGCCATGAACGTCATTGCCGTCATGATCTCGTGCGTGGCGTACTGTGCCGCTGCGGTGCTGCTCACCATGTCTGTCATGGGTTAGGTGGTCGCGTGCAAAATAGCAAGCAAAAGCAGGGCACCAAGCAAAAGCTGACCATCGCGGCCATCTTTGGTGCCATGGGTCCTGGCCTTCTGGCGGCGCTTTCGGGCAATGACGCCGGCGGCATCGCCACGTATTCCAGCGCCGGTGCCAGCTATGGTTACAAGATGCTCTGGATGCTTCCCGTCATGACCGTGCTGCTCATCGTGACGCAGGAGACCGCGGCGCGTTGCGGCTGCGTGACGGGCAAGGGCCTGGCCTCGCTCATTCGCGAGCGCTTTGGCGTGCGCAAGAGCGTGCTGGCCATGGCGGCGCTGCTGATTGCCAACACAGCCGTGACCATTTCGGAGTTTGCGGGTATCGCGAGCGGCCTTGCCCTCTTTGGCGTGCCGGCGAGCATCTCGGTGCCGCTTGTGGCGCTGATGGTTTGGATGCTTACCATGTCGGGTAGCTTCCAGCGCATCGAGAAGATTCTGTTGCTGGTGAGCTGCGTGTTTGTGACCTACATTGTCGCTGCAATTATGGCTGGTCCCAGTTGGGGCGAGGTGGCGGTCGATCTGGTTGTACCCAACATTCAAAATGACCCCAGCTACGTGTCGCTTGTGGTCGCGACGATCGGTACCACCATCGCGCCCTGGATGATTTTCCTGGCACAGAACAACGTGGTCGATAAGAATGCGGGCGAGGACGATATCGTGTTGCAGCGCATCGATACCGTGAGCGGCTCGATTGCCGCCGATGTCATTGCCGGTTTTATTATCATCACGACCGGTACGGTATTGTTCCCCGCGGGCATTCAGATTAGCGACGCTGCAGACGCTGCCCGCGCGCTGGAGCCCATTGCGGGCCAGTGGTCCACGGTGCTGTTTGCCTCGGGCCTGGTTGCGGCGAGCTTCTTGGCCGCCTGTGTGCTGCCGGGCGTTACGTCCAGCGCTATCTGCGAGGCGTTTGGCTGGGAACGCGGTGCCGATCGCAGCTGGGACGAGGCCCCGGTCTATCGCGGCATCATTACGGCAATCATTGGCATTTCTGCCGTGCTGGTGCTCATGCCCGGCGTCGACCTGTTCCAGATTATGATGACCTCGCAGGTCATCAACGGCGTGTTGCTGCCCGTGGTTCTGGTGTTCCAGGTGGTTATTGCCGCCGATCGACACATTATGGGCGCCAACCGCAACGGCCGTGTGTGGAATGTGCTCACTTGGGCGACTATCGGCGTTATTACGGTGCTGACGGTCGTCATGTTTGTTCTGCAAGCGATGGGTTACAGCGCGTAGCGCCTCTCTTGGACTCTAAACAGGCCGCCGCCATGGGCTGCGGCCTGTTTTTGTCTGCTATAGGGTGCTAGTTATATACCGATGTGCAGCTATAAAGCCGCCTCTGGGGTGAATTAACAGCCCAGAGGCGGCTTTGTAAGTCGCGGAAGTGGTCCCAAGTGCCGGATTGTAAGCAGATTTGGCGGTGCGTTACTTGTCGGTGCCTAGCTTGTGCGGTTTGTAGGCGAGGGCGTTGACGAGTGCCTCGGCAGCGGATTTGACAGCCGCCGGCTGCGGATCGTTAACGTGGTCCTCGGGGTGCACGGGTAGGTCCTTCTTGACGGCATCGTGGATGAGCTTAAGGTACTCGGTCACACCGGCGGTCGAAAGATGCGTGCCATCGCCATCGAACAGGTCGTTGCGATTTGTGCTGTATCCGTACCAGTCGATAACACGCACGTTTTTATAGCGCTTGGCGGCGTTGGCAATGGCTTGGTTCGTGGACCCGACCCACGGCTGCGGGCTGCGCGTGTTTACAAACACGACAATACGCTGATCACCGGCGTCGGCCATGATCGCGTCGACCTGGGCGTCCGTTACCAAACCGTTGGTGCCTAGCGCAAAGACCACAATCCTGCCTGCAAGATTTTGCTGGATATAGCCCTCAAATGTCGCGCGGCCCGCATCAAACTGGCGGCCCTTTTCGGCATCGATGTGGCTGTGCGGGAACACGCCGTCAAAGGCATCGACGGCGCGCAGGGACACGGAGTCGCCAATCATTAGCAGGTCGTAGGCTCCGTCGGGGAAGCCGTCGTCATCTTTGTCGGTGTCATCGGCCGCCTGTTGATCTTGAGGCTTTGCATTTTTGGCCTCCTTGTTTAGGATTTCGGCGCCCTCGCCGCTCAGCGCGGATGTGTCGGGCACAAAGACCAGGCCGCCCAGCGCCACAACAATCACGACGGAGCAAACGGCGCAGGTGGGGACATGTGCGCGCACCCAACCGGCGGGCGTGGTGGTGCCGTCGCGGAGCTCGGAAACAGTGCGCCCAAAAGCGCCCTTCCTAAACGGCGTTTCGATAAAGCGATAGGAGCACTCGGCCACGGCGACCACCAACAACACCTGCAAAATGTAGTGCCACCAGGGCGTGTCGTTAATGTTGGCGACCGGGTTCATGAGGAGCAGCAGCGGATAATGCCACAGGTAGATGCTGTAGGAGCGCTTGCCGATCCATACGAGCGGCTCGGCGGCCAAGGCCCGTGCGACCATGCCCTGGGGCTGCACGCATGCCGCGATAACCATCAGTGTGAGGATGGAGCACAGCAGCGTGCCTCCGCGATACTGAAACGCGGTATAGCCGTTGGTGAGCGCGACCATGGCGGCGAGTCCGACCAGGCCAACGACGCCCATCAAATCGATGGATGTGGGGGAGGACCAAAAGCGTGCGAGCTCACTTGGCTTTGTCGTGGCGGCCTCGGCGGTGTCGCTCTTTGACTTGTCGTGCTTGCCGGCGCCGGCCAGTCGGTCGAGCCCCAGATGGCGGACAAGGCGCGCAGGCGCCAGGTCGCGGTCGGGGATAAAGGCCATCCAGGCGCCCAGCAGCAACGAGAACACGCGGGTGTCGGTGCCGTAGTACACGCGGCTGGGGTCGGTGGCGGGGTTGTAGAGCACCATCATGGCGACGGCGGAGACGGCGGCGAGGCCCAGGACCACGCGGCGCGTGTTGGGCTTGCTCATGTGCACCGACACCATGGCGAGCAGCAGCGGCGGCCAAATAAGATAGAACTGTTCCTCGATGGCAAGCGACCAAAAGTGCGTGAGCGGCGAGGGGTCGCCCAGGGCGTTAAAGTACGAAACGTCCTGCATAATCTGCCACCAGTTATTAAAGAACAGCAGCGACGGCAGGATGTCGGGGCGCATCTTGGTGAGCATCACATGGTTAAAGACAGTGCACAGTGCGCAGGTCACCACCACGACGGTTACCACGGCGGGGAACAGGCGACGGATGCGGCGGATCCAGAAGCTCTTGAGATCGATACGACCGGTCTTTGCGATTTCGTTGAGGAGCAGGCGCGTGATCAAGTATCCCGAGAGCACAAAGAAGATCGTGACGCCGAGCAGGCCGCCCTGTGCCCACGTGAGGTTGAGGTGATAGAGCACCACCGCGACAACGGCGAGCGTGCGAAGGCCGTCGAGGGCGGGGATGTAGCGAGATTTGGGACGCGTGGGCGCCTGTTCTTTTGCGGCGCTGTCGGTGCGGGCGCCCTTATTGGCGGGCGAGCGATGGGAGCCTGCAGCGCGGCTCGGCTCGGTGGTTTGGCGGTTAGTGCGCGAACGTTCGTGCGGCGCTTGTTGATCGCTCGCATGGCGTGAGCTGCGCGAGCTCGATCGCGGGAATTGTTCCATAAAACATCATCCAATGACGAGAATAATCAGCACGCTTTCATTGTAGCCGCCTACTCCTGTGAATGCTTGCTGCTGGCGTAAGCTCAAGCGCGCGTCCACATCAAAGTGAACTAAAGTTATAGAGGTGCGAGAGTGCACGATTGACGGCCGACAGCGGGTGCGGAGCCCGCGGACGAGGAGGTTTTCATGGCAGATTGCGGCATCGTTGCGGTGTTCGGCAGCATGAACATGGACCTTTCGGTGGCGTGCGAGCGCATGCCGCGTGCGGGCGAGACCGTCGGCGGCAGCGGGTTTATCACCAACGCCGGCGGCAAAGGCGCCAACCAGGCCGTAGCAGCTGCGCGCATGGGCGCGCGCACGCGCATGATCGGCGCGGTCGGCCGCGACTCGTTTGGCTCGTCGCTCGTGGCGGGGCTCCAAGATGCTGGCGTGGACTGTGACTTTGTGGCTCGTCGCGACGACGTGGAGACGGGAACGGCGACCATCATTCGCTGTGAGGGCGATAACCGCATCGTGCTATCGCCGGGCGCCAACCATGCACTTGCGGGCGAGGACGTTGCCCGCGCGCTGAGGCGTCTGGTGACCGATGAGCTCGATGGCAACGCCAGCGAGATTGCCCCGGCTGCCGGAAGCGTCTTTATCGCCCAGGGCGAATGTGACCTTGCAGCGACTGTCGAGGCGCTTTTCTGCGCTCACGAGCTGGGGTTTTATACGGTCTTTAATCCAGCGCCAGCCTGCGAAGTGCCTGCGGAGGTCTGGCTTGCGGTCGACCTGGTCTGTCCCAACGAGACTGAGTGCCAGGTGCTGACGGGCATCTTGCCTGCAGACGATGCGAGCTGCGTCGCGGCGCTCAATGCCCTGCTCGCCAAGGGTGCCGGAGCTGCGGTCATCACGTTGGGCGGCGCCGGATCGGTTACGCTCGGCGACGACGGCGAGCTGCTGCGTATGCCGGCGCTTTCGAGCACGGTGGTCGATACGACGGCTGCGGGCGATACGTTTATCGGTGCGCTTGCCGCGGCTCGTCTGGAGGGCCTGCCGCTCTTTGAGTGCATGGCCGCGGGTGCACGCGCCTCGGCAGTGACGGTGTCGCGCTTGGGCGCGCAGCAGTCGATTCCCACGCGCGCCGAAGTTGAGCGCGTGTTTGGTTTAGACGATTTAGTACAAGACGGAGAAGCGGAGTAGAACAATGGCAACCAAGAAGCTGATCCTTGATCTGGATATGGGTGTGGACGATGCGATGGCGCTTGCCTATGCCATCGCGAGCCCCGAGGTTGAGCTCGTGGGCATTACCACGTGTTTTGGCAACGTGCGCGTCGACCAGTCGGCGCGCAACTGCCTGGCGGTGCTCGACTTGTTGGGCCGTCCCGAGGTGCCGGTGTACCTGGGTGCTGACCGTCCTCTGCAGGCGACTGAGCCCTATACGCCGCCGGCGTCCACCGCGCTCATTCACGGCAAGAACGGCATCGGCGGCGCGAGCGTGCCCGCGTCGCCCTACGAGCCGGTGGGGGCGACGTCGGCCGACGGCAACGCTGCAGTCGATTATCTAATCGATGCCGCGCGCACCTATGGTCCCGATCTGGTCTACGTAGCGACCGGCCCGCTCTCCAACCTGGCGCTTGCCCTGGAGCGCGATGCGACGGCGGTGATGTCTATCGGCCGCGTGGTGGTGATGGGCGGCGCCCTGACCGTGCCCGGCAACGTGAGCGCGGGCGCCGAGGCCAACATGGCAAGCGATCCCGAGGCGGCCGATGCCGTGCTGCGCTCGGGCCGCAAGCTCACTATGGTGGGCCTGGACGTGACGCATCGCGTGGTGCTCACGCGTCGCGACATTGCCGGATGGACGGGCTCGGGCACCATGGCGGGCTGCGCATTTGCGAGCATGGTCGAGCACTACATTGGCTCGTACGAGATGAACGCACCCTACCTGGGTGGTTGTGCGCTGCACGATCCGCTGGCCGTCGCCGTGGCGATCGACCCCACGCTCGTGGGTGCGCTCGGCTGCAATCTGCGTGTTGATCTGCTGGGCGAGTATCGCGGCCGCACCATTTGCGACGAGCATCGCCTGTCCGATTCGGACAAGAGCGCGCTTGTGGCGCTGACCGTGGATGCCCCGCGCTTCCTGTCCGAGTTCAAGACGCGCATGGCCCGCGTCCTGGGCTAAATGATTTCCGTGCCCCGCCCCATGTAGTCAATTTGGGACGGGGCTTTTTTAGCTACCGAGTAAATGTGCCCGTTGGGGGAATAGTCGTGCCACTTCGCTTGACAACAGGCTAAACTAGCTCATAAACATTTACTACTCTGTTTAGATTGAATTTGCGGTCGTTTAGTTGTCGAGTCATCAAGTTGCGATGCTCCGCCACGGCCGTTGCTAGGGGGAACAATGGCCAAAGCAAGTGTTCGCGAGATCAGCCGCATCACCGGTTTTTCGCCTGCGACCGTGTCCAACGCGCTCAACCGCAAGCGCAGCGTGAGTGAAGAGACCGCCAAGGTCATCCTGGAGTGCGCGCAATCGCTTGGCTATCAGCAGTCGACGCAGCTCGAGAGCATTCAGTTTGTGCTCGCGCGCAAGACGGGCGCCATTCTGGACGAGAGCACCTTCCATCCCGCGGTCATCGAGGGCGTGGAGCGCCAGGCGCGTCGTCACGGCATGAGCACGAGCTTTGTCTCGCTCGACTTTAGCGACTTGGACGCCGTGCGTCCGCAGGTCGAGGGCCTGATCGCCGATCCGTCCGCCGCTATCGTGCTGATGGGTACCGAGCTGGGCGAGGAAGACTACGCCCTGTTTGCCAACGCTGCCGCCCACCTGATCGTGCTCGATGGCTGGAGCGATCGTCAGTACTTCGATGCCGTGGTCATTGCCAACACCGACTCGGTGCTGCGCGCCGTGGATCACCTCATCGAGAAAGGTCACAGGCAGATCGGCTATCTGGCAGGCGACCTTCGCATCCGCAACTTTAAGGATCGCGAGCGCGGCTATCGCCAAGCGCTTGAGGACGCAGACCTTGAGGCCAACCCGACATGGCGCGTTACGCTGGGCACCACGCTCGAAGGTGCTTATCGCGACATGGGCGCATGGCTCGACAGCGTCTCGCGCGACGACCTGCCGACGGCTTTCTTTGCCGAAAACGACGTGCTCGCCGTGGGTGCCATGCGCGCGCTCAACGAGCACGGCATACGCGTGCCCGAGGATGTCTCGATTATCGGCTTTGACGATCTGTCTTTGGGCGCCTTCTCCAACCCGCCGCTCACCACGGTGCACGTTCCCAAGCACGAGGTGGGCGAGATCGCGGTGCGCCGCCTGGTGGGCAACATTCGCAATCCCAAGAGCTATACCTGCAAGACAGCCGTATCGACCTATTTTGTCGAGCGTCAGAGCGTGCGTGAGATCTAGGCAAAGGCAACGCCGGGCCGCAGGGCGGCAAAGCTCGCTAAGGCAGAAAAATAACGTCAATCAAAAGGGGTCCTTCGGGGCCCTCTTTTTGTTGCCCTTGTATGTTCAGTTTGTTTACATACCGTTTAGGCTGATTTCTCTACCGCCCACGAGTATTTCGCGTTAAACTTCTAAACACTGGAGTAAAAATTTAGTAAACAGAACAAAACGAAACATGCGTCTGTTTACTGAACATGTGATTAGGGGAGGACGTACATGGACAAGATCAAGCTCGGTTTTGTGCCCACGCGCCGCAGTATCTTTAGCGCGCCGGACGCAATCAAGTATCGCGGCCTGACGGCTGATCGCCTGCGCGAGATCGGCGTCGACATCGTGGATATCGACGACATCAATGACGAGGGCCTGCTGTTCGACGACAGCCACATTGAGCCTATCGTCAAGAAGTTCCGCGCCGAGGGCGTCGATGGCATTATGCTGTGCCACGCCAACTTTGGCACCGAGTACGTTTGCGCTCGCCTTGCCCGCGAGCTCGGCCTACCCGTGCTGCTGTGGGGCCCGCGCGACGAGCGCCCCGAGCCCGACGGCACCCGCCTGCGCGATAGCCAGTGCGGCCTGTTCGCCACCGGCAAAGTATTGCGCCGCTTCCAGGTTCCCTTCACCTACATGACCAACTGCCGCCTGACCGATCCCGAGTTCGAGCGCGGCGTTTGGGACTTCTTGGCCGTGTGCAACGTGGTCAAGACCTTCAAGCACACCCGCATCCTGCAGATGGCCACCCGTCCGTTCGACTTCTGGTCGACCATGTGCAACGAGGGCGAGCTGCTCGAGAAGTTCAACATCCAGCTTTCGCCCATTCCCATGACCGAGCTTGTCCAGGCCGTGCGCGACGCCCAGGCCGACGAGCAGGCCATGGCTACCATGCTTGCCCACATCAACGACAGCTTTGAGATCTGCATCCCCGAGGATAAGGTTCCCGCGGTCGCCGGTCTTGCCATCGCCATGAAGCGCCTGGTCGAGAAGTACGGTTGCAACGCCGGCGCCATTCAGTGCTGGAACGCTCTGCAGGACGAGCTGGGCATTATGCCCTGCGCCGCCAACGCCATCCTCAACGAGATGGGCATTCCTATCGTATGCGAGACCGATATCCACGGCGCCATCACCGCGCTGATGGTCGAGGCCGCCGACCTGGGCCGTCACCGCGGCATGTTCGCCGACTGGACCGTGCGCCATCCCGATAACGAGAACGGCGAGCTGCTGCAGCATTGTGGCCCCTGGCCCTGCAGCTGCGCGGCCGTCAAGCCCAAGCTCACCTACCCGCTGGCTTTCGATCACCCCGGTGCGCTGACGGCCGAGGCCAAGCACGGCGATCTCACCCTTGCCCGCTTTGACGGCGACAACGGCGAGTACTCGCTGCTGCTGGGTAACGCCCGCGGCATCGACGGCCCGGCTGGCATGGGCACCTACCTATGGGTCGAGGTCGACAACCTCAAGCGCCTCGAGGCCAAGATCGTCGAGGGTCCCTACATCCACCACTGCGTCGCTATTCACGCCAACGTGGTGCCGGTGCTCTACGAGGCGTGCAAGTATATCGGCATCCAACCCGACCTGTACGACCCCATCGAAGAAGACGTTAAAGCCTACCTGCGAGGAGAGTAGAAATGGCAACTATCGAAGAGCTTGAGTCCCTGCGTTGGGACCTTCGCCGCGATTGCGCCGATATCATCATGGCTGGTGCCGGCGGCCACATCGGCGGCGACATGTCGGTGATCGACGCCCTCATGACCCTCTATGCCAACCACCTCAACATCTCGCCCGAGACCGTCGACGATCCCAACCGCGACCGCTTCGTGCTCTCCAAGGGCCACGCCATGGAAGCCTACTACGCGGTGCTCTGCCACGAGGGCTATCTTGACCTCGATGACGTCAAGGCCCGCTTCTCCAAGTTCGGCAGCCCCTACATCGGCCACCCCAACAACAAGCTCAAGGGCATCGAGATGAACTCGGGCTCGCTGGGTCACGGCCTGCCGGTGGCCGTGGGCATGGCGCTCGCCGGCAAGATGGACGGCCGCGACTACCGCGTCTACACCATCATGGGCGACGGGGAACTTGCCGAGGGATCGGTCTGGGAGGGCGCCATGAGCGGCGGCAACTACCAGCTCGATAACCTGTGCGCACTCGTGGACCGCAACCGCCTGCAGATTAGCGGCAGCACCGAGGACGTTATGAAGCAGGACTCGCAGGAGGAGCGCTGGGCCGCCTTCGGTTGGAACGTGCTCTCCATTCCGGGCAACGACGTCCGGGCCATCGACGCCGCGCTGACGCTTGCGGCCGAGACCTGCGGCAAGCCCACGGTCATCATCCTCAACACGGTGAAGGGCTATGGCTCGCCTGTTATGGAGGACAAGGCCGCCTGGCATCATCACCTGCCCAACGATGAGGAATATGCCCAGATCATCGCCGATTTCGCTGCCCATAAGGAGGCCATCAATGGCTAACAAGATCGCCAATCGCAAGGTTATCTGCGACACGCTGCTCGAGGCCGCGAAGACCGATAAGGACATCGTCGTCCTGTGCTCCGACTCCCGCGGCTCCGCATCGCTCACGCCGTTCTTCGATCAGTATCCCCAGCAGTCCGTCGAGGTCGGCATTGCCGAGCAGGACCTGGTGAGCATCGCCGCCGGCATGGCTTCGTGCGGCAAGAAGGCCTGGGCCGCCTCGCCGGCGTCTTTTGTGACCACGCGCTCGTATGAGCAGTGCAAGGTTGATGTCTCGTACTCCAACACCAACGTCAAGCTCATCGGCATCTCGGGCGGCGTGTCCTACGGCGCCCTGGGTATGAGCCACCACTCCGCGCAGGATATCGCCGCTATGAGTGCGATTCCCAACATGCGCGTGTATCTGCCGAGCGACCGCTTCCAGACCGCCGAGCTCGTGCGGGCCCTGGTCGCCGACAACAAGCCGGCCTACATTCGCGTGGGCCGCAACCCGGTCGAGGACGTGTACACCGAGGACGAGTGCCCGTTCCAGATGGATCGCGCCACCTGGGTGCGTCGCGGCACCGATGTGACGCTCATCGCCACCGGCGAGATGGTCCGCCATGCTGTGGACGCTGCCGACCTGCTGGCCGAGCAGGGCATCTCGGCAACGGTGCTCGACATGTATTGCGTCAAGCCGCTTGACGCCGAGGCCGTGATCGAGGCCGCCGGTGCCACGCGCGCCGTCGTGACGGTCGAGGAGCACAGCCCCTTCGGCGGCCTGGGTTCTATGGTCGCGCAGGTGGTGGGCGAGCATTGCCCGCGTCCGGTCAAGTGCCTCTCCCTGCCCGACGCACCGGTCATCACCGGCACGAGCCCCGAGGTCTTCGCACACTACGGCCTGACGGGTGCCGGAATCGCGCAGACCGTCGCCGAGTTCCTCAGCAACTAGTAGATACAGACGCTGCGCGGCCGCCAAGCACCGCACCTTGCCGTTCAAACCGTCGCTTGCGTACGCAAAGTACGCGGCGCTCCTCTTTCACGGCAATCTGCGGCACTTGACGGCCGCTCGCTCCTTGTCCGCCAGTCGCCTTTGATTTGGCGGAAGGAATGGGAGAGTACATGAGCAAATACATCATCGGAATCGATCAATCCACGCAGGGCACCAAGGCACTGCTGGTGGACGAGGGCGGCCATTTGATTCATCGTGCCGATCGCTCGCATCGCCAGATTGTCAACGAGGCCGGTTGGGTGAGCCATGATCCGGCCGAGATTGCCGCCAACGTGTTGGCCGTGGCGCGTGCCGTGGTGGAGGAGACCGGGGTCGACCCTGCCGACATCGCCGGCATCGGCATCTCCAACCAGCGCGAGACCACCGTTGCCTGGAACCGCGCGACGGGCGAGCCGCTGTGCAACGCCGTAGTGTGGCAGTGCGCCCGCGCCCGCGAGCTGTGCGACAAGCTGGACGCGCGCGAGGGTGTGGCCGAGCTGGTGCGCGACACGACGGGTCTGGTGCTCTCGCCCTACTACCCGGCGGGCAAGATGGCTTGGATCATCGCGAACGTTCCCGCTGCTGCCGAGGCTGCCGCGGCAGGCGAGCTGTGTCTGGGCACCATCGATGCCTGGGTGGTCTGGACGCTCACGGGCGGCGCGGAGTTTCGCTGCGACTGGTCCAACGCCAGCCGCACGCAGCTCTTTGACCTGCGCCGTGGCTGCTGGAGCGAGCCGGTGTGCGAGGCCTTTGGCGTCGACGTGGCCTGCCTGCCGCAGGTGACCGATTCCGATGGCCTGTTCGGCATGACGGACCTGGGCGGCTTTTTGCCGGCACCCGTGCCCATTCACGGCGTGCTGGGCGACAGCCACGCGGCCTTGTTTGCGCAGGGCTGCCACAGCCGCGGTATGGCCAAGGCGACCTATGGCACCGGCAGCTCGGTCATGATGAACGTCGGCGACGAGTTCGTTGCCAGCTCGCACGGGCTTTCGAGCTCGCTCGCATGGCGTATGGACGGCGTGACCGAGTACGTGCTCGAGGGCAACGTGAGCTACGCCGGCGCCGTCAAGACGTGGCTGCGCGACGATCTGGAACTCATCAATAATCCCGAGGAAGTTACCGACCTGTGCTACGCCGCCAATCCGGCGAGCCGCGTCTACTTTGTGCCGGCGTTTACCGGTTTGGGCGCGCCGCACTGGGCGAGTGACGCCGAGGGCTGCGTCTTTGGCATGACGCGCACCACGGGTCGCGCGGAGTTCGTGAAGGCCGCCGACGAGTCGATCGCCTATCAGATCTTTGACGTGATCGATGCGATGGTCGAGGATTCGGGTGCAACGTTGGCCGAGCTTCGTGTTGACGGCGGTCCCACGCGCGACGCGTACCTGATGCAGTTTGAGAGCGACTTGGTTGGCTCGCCCATCCGCATCGCGAGCAACGACGAGATGAGCGGCCTGGGTGCGGCCTGGGCCTGCGGCATCGCGCTGGGCATGTACACGCGCGATGTCGTCGATGTCTACGGCGCCCGCGGCATCGTGGAGCCGTCGATGCCCGCTGACGAACGCGCCAAAAAGATCGCCGGCTGGCGCCACGCTGTCAAATCAACAATTGCATACACTGCCTAGCATGATTTTTCTGGGACGGGATTAAAAACTCATTGATCCCCGTCCCGGGCAGCTCATTTGGGACGGGGCTTTTTTGACTGGTATGATTGGTGCGACCATTCGAACCAGCTAAAAGAGCCCCGTCCCAAATTGACTATCGAGAGGATCTGCCATGGAGCGCATCGCGAGCTTTTCCGTTGACCATTTGCTGCTTGAGCCCGGCGTGTATGTAAGCCGCATCGACCGCGATCCGGCGACCGCCGCTGTCGTTACCACCTTTGACCTGCGCCTGACCACGCCCAACAAGGAGCCGGTCATGAACACGGCCGAGTGCCACACCATCGAGCACCTAGGCGCGACATTCCTTCGCAACCATGCCGAGTGGTCGAGCCGCATTGTCTACTTTGGCCCCATGGGCTGCCGCACGGGCTTTTACCTGGTGGTGTTTGGCGAGGTGACGAGCGAGGAGATTCTGCCGCTCGTGCGTGAGTTGTTTGAGTTTGTCGCCGACTTTGAGGGAGATGTCCCCGGAGCCGCTCCCGAGGAGTGCGGCAACTACCTGGACCAGAACCTTCCCATGGCAAACTGGCTCGCGCGCCGCTACCTCGACCGCGACCTGGCCGATATCGACGAGAAGCACCTGCACTATCAGCAGGCGTAAGGGTTTTATCGCCCAAAACGCGCGCATTGGGCGCCTTCGCTTATGCGGGGGCGCCTTTTTGTTGAGTGGTCTGGACGAGCGTTCAAAATCGCTCATGTTTGTTCTAGAATGTTCGTATAGTCACATTTACGAACAGGAGTGAACATGCATATCTACTCTGTCAACGATCTCGAGTTCAAGTCCTATGGCCGCGTGTGGGACGACGTCCCGTCCGGCCTGACCGCCCCACTCGTCGAGGCACTCTCCGCTACGCCCATCCCCGAGGGCAGTAAGTACGTGGCGCGCGCGCCGGAGCTCGAGGGCGTCAAAGATGCCGACAAGCTGGGCTTTCTCATGTTTGGTGGCCGTCCCTTCCAGCTCGGCTGGTGCAACGGGCACAACACGCGTCTCAACTGCCTGGAGTACCACCGCGCGAGCGAGTTCAACCTGGGGGCGCGTGACTTTATCCTGCTCGTGGCGCATCGCTGGGAGATCGAGGGCGGCAAGCTCGATACCGCGTGCGTCAAGGCGTTCCGCGTGCCGGCAGGCAAGGTCGTCGAGGTTTTCAGCACCACGCTCCACTACACGCCGTGCATGGTCGACGACGGTGGCTTCCAGGTGATGGTGGCGCTGCCCGCCGGTACCAACGGTCCGCGTCCCGAGGCTGCGGCCGATATGCCTGCTGCCGGCGACGGCTACTGCTACTGGAAGGCCGACAAGTGGGTTCTCTGCCATGCTGACAGCCCCAAGGCAGCCGAAGGCGGCTACGTAGGTCTCATCGGCAAAAACCTCGACATCGCCTGCGACTAGAATCTTCTGTCTCGATCTGTAACATCTAGCGGGCTAAATCGTCTCTACCTGTTACAGATCGAGACATACCGCCCCCCAGCCACCACAAAGGTGCCTGTCCCCATTGTGGTGGCTGTCTAGAGCTGGCTGCGCAGATAGTCAGCCATATATGGAACAGCGAAACGCACGTAACCGCGGCGTGCCTGTTCGATAACGCCGGCGTCGATGAGGCGTCGGCGATACTTTTGCGCATAGTCGGGTGTGACTGACATGCGCTCGGCCACATTGGAGATGCGCGACACACCGTCTTTGTCATCAGTCATTGCGTCGAGAAACGCGACGTCTTGGTCCGACAGCGCGGCGAGCGTCGTTTCACAAACATCGTTTTCGAAATCGGCCTTTGACGCTTCGATAGCTCCGTCGACTTGCTCTGGCGTTACGTATTCTCCTGCCTGGCAGCGATTGGCGATGTTGTAGCCGATGAGCTGCAGCATATAGGGCGATCCTTGGGTTGCACGAGCGGCACGGAGGCGAAGATCGCCTGGAATATCAAGGTCGAGCTCTTCGAAAGCCCGCTGATAATAGGCATCGACATCTCCGACTGAAAGCGGTTCGAGCGTGACTTTGCGTGCGCGGTTGAGAAATGTCAGTACGCGGTCGTTGAGTGTCGCGGAGACTGCTCCCGGGAGGCCCGCCATGACGAGCGCGACGTTGAGTCCCTCGCCGACCAGCTCTTGATAGGCGGTGACGAGCTGTCTGATCTCGGGTGAATTTGCCTGGAGCTCGTCGATGAGGATGAGGATGCCGTGTCCCTGCTCGGTTAACTTGCGTGCCAACTGCGTGAATTTGAACTGGAAACTCTTAGTTTCCTGTACGTCGCGCGTAAACTCGAGGCCGGCTGAGAAACCGAAGACGCTCAAACTGCCACCTGTAAGTTTGGGGAGACGATGCTTGTTGGCGTAAGGCTCGCCCGCTTCCTGGATTTTCTCAACAATGCGCTCGAGCATATCCTCGGAGGCTACGGTGGGCGTGGCGACAACAAAGCCGAGCTTGCGGGCGCGATCGGCAAGTTCCCACAACAGAACCGTTTTGCCGCTGCCTCGCTGGCCGAGCATGAGCATGGCTCGGTCTCGATTGCCCGGCTCCTGCTCAAGGCCGGAGATGAATGTCGAAATCACGCTCCCGCGTCCCACCAGATAGGACGGGCGATTTCCAAATGAGGGGGAGAAGATGGTTTCAGTCATAAGTCTCCTTTCCTTTTTTTCCTATTTTTTCCTTTTTTTCCTATTCAGTCAAATGAGTTGCTGAGCGAAGGCGGCTACGTAGGCCTCATCGGCAAAAACCTCGACATCGCCTGTGACTAGAATCTTCTGTCTCGATCTGTAACATCTAGCGGGCTAAATCGTCTCTCCCTGTTACAGATTTAGACAAACTGCAAAGGACTGGCCGAACAATCTCAATCTGTAACACCAGGCCCGGTTTTGGCGGCCTATCTGTTACAGATCGAGACAAACGGGCCCAACCCACCACAAAGGTGCCTGTCCCCTTGGTGGCGGCTTGGGCAGGCGGGTATCAAAAAGTGTCAGGTGGGGTGGCTGCCGGGCGCCTGCACGCGAAAAGAAGTATCGGCCTGTGCCGTTGCCGTTGAGCGGTACCCCGTTTGCAGGGATACTGAGCCTATGACAACAGCGTGCGAAAGGATTGATACATGGCTTTCCGTAATGACTTCCTGTGGGGCGGCGCAACGGCTGCCAACCAGTGCGAGGGTGCCTACGACGTGGACGGCCGCGGCCTGGCCAACGTGGACGTGGCTCCGCACGGCCCCGAGCGCTATGCGGTGGTCTCCGGCCAGCGTAAAATGCTCGACTTCGAGGACGGCTATTACTATCCCGCGCAGACCGGCATCGATTTCTATCACCACTACAAAGAGGACATCGCTCTCTTTGCCGAGATGGGCTTTAAAACCTTCCGTATGAGCCTGGCTTGGACCCGCATCTTCCCCAACGGCGACGAGACCGAGCCCAACGAGGCTGGCCTGGCCTTCTACGAGGACGTATTCCGCGAGTGTCAGGCGCACGGCATCGAGCCGCTCGTGACTATCACGCACTTCGACTGCCCGATTCACCTCATCAAGGAGTACGGCGGCTGGCGCAACCGCAAGCTCATCGACTTCTACAAGAACCTCGCGACCACGATCTTTACCCGCTACAAGGGGCTGGTGAAGTACTGGCTCACCTTCAACGAGATCAATATGATCTTGCACCTGCCGTTTATGGGTGCCGGTCTGGTCTTTGAGGAGGGCGAGAACAAGGAGGCCGTCGAGTACCTGGCCGCCCACAACGAGCTCGTCGCCAGCGCTTGGGCAACCAAGATCGCCCACGAGATCGACCCCGAGATCAAGATCGGCTGCATGCTCGCCGCGGGTAGCTACTACCCCTACAGCTGCCGTCCGGGCGACGTGCGCCAGGCGCAGCTCGATAACCAGGACAACTACTTCTTCGTCGACGTCCAGAGCCGCGGCTACTACCCGGCATATGCCGTCAAGAAGCTCGAGCGTCTAGGCATCGATGTGGGCATGACGGACGAGGACCGCGAGATCCTGGCCGCTAACACCGTCGACTTCATCAGCTTTAGCTATTACAGCACCCGCTGCTCTGCCGGTGCCGATAACCCCGATGTCGAGCGCACCCAGGGTAACGCCTTCGCCGGCGCCAAGAACCCCTACCTGCAGGAGAGCCAGTGGGGCTGGGCCATCGATCCTCTGGGCTTCCGCATCACCCTCAACGACCTGTACGACCGTTATCAGAAGCCGCTGTTTGTGGTCGAGAACGGTCTGGGCGCCAAGGATGTTGTCGAGGAGGATGGTTCCATCAACGACGACTACCGTATCGACTACCTGCGCCAGCATATCGCCGCGATGCGCGACGCGGTGACCGAGGACGGCGTTGACCTGCTGGGCTACACCACCTGGGGCCCGATCGACCTGGTGTCTGCCGGCACGGGTGAGATGTCCAAGCGCTACGGCTTTATCTATGTGGACCGCGACGACGTCGGCAACGGTACCCTCAAGCGTTCCAAAAAGAAGAGCTTCGACTGGTACAAGAAGGTTATTGCTTCTAATGGTGAGGACCTGTCCTAAGGAAGCTGAGACACTCAACTTCATAGCCTTCTAACCAAGGCGCCCGGCGAGTAGTTATTGCTCGCCGGGCGTCTTGCCGTCTGCGGATTTTGGGACATGCGGCCCGCTTTTTGGACCCGCCTGTCGGTACACTAAAGGGACTATGAGTACCCGCGAGCGACATATCGGCCACGCGGCCGCCCGGACCGCTCCGGTTGCGGATCCCAGGGGCGGCAGGCTCTTCGCCATGCCGCGATTCCTTGTTGGCATAACGCATCAGGTGTACCGTCACCGCGTCTTTGCTATCGCCGGCGCCATCACCGCGCTGTTCCTCATGCTTTTGGCGATCTTGCCGGTGCTGTTCGCCTTCGACCCCAAACTTTCTAACGCCGTGCCCGCCTATAGCGAGGTGTCCGAAGAGGTCGTGGATGCGCTCACCCATTCGAGCCCTCTCCCGCTGCTTGTCGCCGCAATTGTATTTTCGATTTGGGGCGTGTTGGTCTATCTGCGTTGTTTGGACTATGTGCTGCGCCGCCGCCTTGTTGCCATCGCCACCATCTGTGCCCTGTGGATGATCGAGGTCATTCTCAAGTACAAGTCGTACACGCCGTTCTATGCCACCTTGCTGTGGTACCTGTACTACGTGCCCATGACGCTCATTCCGCTGCTCTACCAGCTCTGCGGCCTGCGCCTTGCGGGCCTGGAGCAACGCCGCCTGGGTCGCCGCTACCGTGCTGCGCTGTGGATTGTGGCCATCCTGCTTATCGGATTTGTGCTCACCAACGATTTTCACCAGCAGGTCTTCCGCTTTGACCGTACAAGCGACACCTGGAGCAACGATTACACGTACGGCCGGGGTTATTTCGCCTTCCTCGTGTGGACGGCCTTTAACTTCGTGGCCTTTTTTATCCTGGTTGGTCGGTCCTCGTCCTTTCGCATCCAACGTTTCTCGGGCACGGCGGCGCTCGTGCTGCTGGGCGGCGCATTCTTTGGCATCTCATATGCTCTGCGCGTGCCCTGGGCATGGAGGCTCAACTTTTCGCTCGTCTATTGCATCCTGTGCGTGGTGGCGATGGAAATCTGTCTCGATTGCGGTGTCATTCCGTCGTACCACGATATCGCCGGCATCTTCGACACCTTGCCGCTTGACCTCAAAGTTCTAACGCGCGACCTGCAGGAGGTCTATGCCACGCCGGTGTCAAAGCCAATGCCGGTAGGCGTGCGCGAGGAGCTGCGGACCCAGGAGCACGGCCGCGCCCATGCCTTTACCGTGGCGTCCGATCCCGATGTGATGTATCGTGCTTTTCCGCTGCTGGGGGGATCGGCCCTGCTGGCCCAAGATGTATCGGAGCTCAACGAGCTCAATCGCGAACTGGCACATCGTCGCATGGAGCTGCAACGCCAAAACGAGCTGCTTGCCGCCGACTACGACCTTAAGACACATTTGGCAGATCAAGAGGCCGAGACCTTGCTAGTCCAAGACGTGGACCAGGCGCTTGCCCGCGCGCTCGAAGAGATGTACGACTTGTTGAGCTCGCTGCCGCCGTTGACTGACGAGGAATCTTCGCGCGAGCGTTACCGCATGCTGCAGCGCGCCAAGATGCTCGTTGCCTATTGCAAACGGAAGGGGTCGCTCACGTTGGCACAGCACGGGGAGAGCGGTTTTGACCGCGACCGCATTCAGCTCATTGCCAACGAGCTCGCAAGCGACCTGCGCACGATCGATGTCGATTGCGCCTCGATTATTGCCATACGGCGCCCGATGCACGCCAGTACGGTAAGCGCGCTGTACGACTGCGTGTATGACTTTGCGTTTTTTGCCTACACCACCGATCATCCGGCACTTATGTATCACTTGGGCGACCATGACCGATGCAGCGTCGAGCTGCGCGCCACACTTTTTTCCAACGATGATGAAGATCTTTCGCAGACGCCCGCTGCGCAAGAGCTCGAAAGCGCTTTGCAAGGGCGCAACGTGGCATACCGCCTTGAGGGCGAGTCCGGTCAGCTGCGCATGATCGTCTTGATGCCGAGGGCGGGTGAGTGACGATGCAGATTTCGCTCATACTTCCCCAAATCGTTGCGCTCGATGTTGTCTTTGCCCTGGCTGCGTGTCTGCAGACGATCCACGTCCCGCTCATCGCATCGCGCCGCTCGTCCTATAACCGTAAGGTGATTTGCGCCTACGAGGCGAGTCTTGTGCTTCACCTGATGATTTCGGCGCTCATCTTGTTCACGTCGTCTGGCTCGTATCTGGTGGCGCCGCTTGACGTTTGCGCCAGGGCAATGGGCGGAGCGTTGTGGCTCAATGCCGCAATCTTTGCCTATGGCGTGGTACTTATGGTGCACTATCGTCGTCCCGTCATGCTGGTCGAGCTGCTGCTTGTTGTCGCCGTTACACCACCGGTGGTTTTTGCCATGGGCTCGGCGTGGACCGTTGTCCTTATCGCAGAGGGAGCGTTCTTCCTGTTCCGTTCCATCGCGGCGCTCTTGATGGACGTCCGTAACCGCCAAGAGGATATCACCATGTTCTCGACGATCGAGACCATCAACGTGATTCCCGTGGGCATCCTGTATCTAGACCCGAGGGGCCGTCCGCTGCTCATGAACCGCTGCATGCGCAAAAACCTCGTAGAGCTCCATATGCCCACTGACCTGGGCGACATGAGCAGCACATGGAACGACCTGCGCAAACTGAGCATGCAAATGCCCGAAAGCAGCGCCAATCGCGCCCATATCGACCTTGATCGCTTTGGTAGGGATCGCGCCGTGGTCGAGATCTCTCCTTCCGAGATTCGTCTGTTCGTGCGTGACTCCGTTACGGTCTCGAGCCGTCCGTTCGAGCGCGTCGTCGGCCTGGACGTGACGGAATACGCACACGCCTACGACCGTCTGGCGCAAGCCAACCACCTGCTTGAGCGTGCTGGCCAAGAGCTCCAGGCCCAGATCGAAGAAGCCAAAAAGGTTGCCGACAATGCGGCCTACCTACGTATGCGTGCCCGCGTTCACGATGTGATCGGCCAGCGCCTGTCCATTCTTCATCGCTATTTGGAGGAGGGACGTCTGGATGATGAGTCGCTCGAGCAGATTGACCCGTTGCTGCGCTCAATCGCCGCCGATTTGCGCAGTGGCGGTGCCAGCGAGCCTGCAGAGCAGCTGAGCGATATCGTCCATGCCTTTGGCTTGGTGAGTGTGCAGATCGATGTTGAGGGTGCGCTGCCTGAGGACGCGCGTGTCGCCGCCGCATTTTTGCAGATTATCCGCGAGGCCTCGACCAATGCTACCAGGCATGCGCAGGCGCATCAGGTCCACGTGCGCCTGTGGCAGGAGGGGACGAATGCTAGCGCCGTCGCGCGCATGACGATTTCTAACGACGGGTCCCCGGCCCCCGTATCGTATCGCGAGGGAACGGGTATCCCAGGTATGAGGCATGTCGCGCAAGATTTGGGCGGCGGCCTGGAAGTCCACGCCGCCCAGCCCTTTACGCTTGCGGTGTCCATCCCGCTGAGCCCCAACGCCACGGTCCAAAGGAGAAGTTCATGATCCGCGTGTTAATTGTCGAAGATCAGGCCATTCTGCGCGAAAGCCTGGCGCGCTCCGTTGGCGACCAGCCCGATATGACCGTCGTCGCCGCGATCGCCGATGCCTCCGAGGCCTTGGGTGTCGCGCTCAAGGAGCGCCCGGACATGATATTGATGGACGTGTGCACCGAACACGATTCAAACGGCATCGTGGCGGCGGCGCGCATCAAGGAGCAGCTGCCCGAGTGCCGCGTCATCATCATGACAGGCATGCCCGAGATCACCTTTGTCGATCAGGCTCGCGAGGCGGGCGTCGATAGCTTTGTGTACAAGAACGTTGGTATCGACGAGCTGTTCGCCGTGATGCGCTCCACGCTGGCTGGCTACTGCACGTTTCCCAAGCCGCCCGAAAGCATTTTTTCGGGCACGGCGGCACTCGACGATGTCGAGCTGTCGATTTTGCGCCTTGCCTGCGAGGGCAAAAGCCGCCGCGAGATCGCGGCCGAGCTGTTTATGAGTGAGGGTACCATCAAGCGTCGCATCTCGGAGATCCTAAGCAAGACCGGCTACGACAACATCATGCGCCTGGCCGTGCGCGCGGTAACGGAGGGCAGCATCGTTCCCAACATGGAGCGCCCGTAATCGACGCGCTCGCCGTGTTCCGGCGCCGTAAAGATAGGCCGCCCGCCGTTTTGTATCAGAAAACGACGGGCGGCCTGCTTGTGCGGCTGTGCTGTCGGCATAAAAACGACGGGGCCGCAGGATCAACTCCTGCGGCCCCGCCTGGCAAGTGCGCGGATGCGTCCGCCAATCCGCGGCTGATGTTACGTGCCGCTACGCGATGGTTGCGGTGTAGGAGGCGACGTCCTCGTAGGAATCGGTCAGGTAGGCGTCGATGCCGATGGTCGTGTTGACCAGGTCGTCAAGGCTGTCAAGCTCGCCGCTCGAGAACGTGAATTCCTCGGTGGTATTGGTGCCGGGCATCAGGTTAGCCGAGAACCAGGGTTCCTTCATGGTGCCGTTGACGTTGGTCTTGCCGGAGGGAGCGTAGAAGGTCAGGTCCTTGTCGCTCTTGTTGGTGATGTTGACGACAAAGCCGATGTCGCCCCATTCGTCCTTGAACTTCTCGGTGATGGTGATGGTGCACAGATCGTCATCGGCGACGGTGACGGCGGGGGAGATTTCGACGCTCTGGACATCGTCGTCTTCGACGGCCTCATCGATCTCCTCTTCCTTCTCGGCCGCCTCGCGATCCTTTTTTAGCGTACCGGAAAGATCCTTGTCGGACTTCGTAAAGATAAGCTTGTCGCCTTCCACCTCGAGGACGAGCTTGCCGTCCTTGAGTTTCATGTCCTGCGAATCGCCGTCGGCGGTGATGGTTGCAGTGGTGGCGTCCTTGGCCTCCCATTTCAGGTCGGCGACCTCAAGGAACATGTCGAGGACGCCCGTGCCGTCTTCGTCGAGGATCAGGATACAGTTGAGGCCCCACTCCTTGAGCATATCCATGTACTCATCGGTGAGCTCTTCGCCCTCCAGGGTTCCACCCGAGAGTTCCCAGCTGCCGACGAAGTTGGCCTTGGGGTCCTTGCCGCCGCCGCTGCAGCCCGTCAGGGCAAAGGCGAGCGCCAGGACGCATGTCAGAAATGCGAGTACGGACTTTTTGAACGTTGTCTTCATGGTGTCCTCCTTTATCGAACGAAACCCATAGAAGCAAATGCGGGGGTGGCGGACCCCCCGCCAATTACCAGATAGAGGGGTTAGGGCCTAGGCGTTCCGCAGTTGCTGCAGAACTTGCCGCCGTTTTCGCTGCCGCAGTTGGGGCAGAACCACTTGGTCGGTGCCGGGGCGGGTGCGGGACTGCCACACTCGGGGCAGAACTTGCCGGTGTTGGTGGCACCGCAACTGCAGGTCCACGTGCCGGCCGCGGGGGCAGCGGCAGGAGCTGGTGCGGGGGCGGGTGCCGGAGCCGGCTGTGGGGCGGCCTGCTGCTGTGCCTGGCCGGCGGCGAACAGCTGGCTGGCGTTCATGCCGCCCATGCCGCCCGCCATACCCATGCCCATAAAGCCGGCCATCGCGCCGTTGGGGTTGGCGGCTGCCGCGCGCATCGCATCGCTCTGGGCGCTGGCGATGTTGGCGGCTGCCATGGTGGGATCGCGCATGACTGCGGCCTTCTGCAGGTCCTTGATCATTTGCTCGTCTTCTTGCGAGGCGGCGATGGAGTTGACGCCAAAGCTCACGATCTCGACGCCGCGCAGGTCGCGCCAGTCGGCGGAGAGAACCTCGTTGAGCGCGCGGGCGAGCTCGGTGGTGTGGCCGGGGATAGCGCTGTAGCGGATGCCCATCTCCGAGATCTTGGCAAAGGCGGGTTGCAGAGCGGTGAGCAGCTCGGACTTAAGCTGGCTGTCGATCTTATCGCGCGTGTAGCTATCGGTCACGTTGCCGCACACGTTGGTGTAGAACAGCAGCGGGTTGGTGATGCGGTACGAATACTCGCCGTTGCAGCGAACGGAGATGTCGACATCCAGGCCAATGTTGTTATCGACCACGCGGAAGGGCACAGGCGAGGCGGTGCCGTACTTGTTGCCGATGATCTCCTTGGTGTTGATGAAGTAGACACGCTGGTCCTTGCCCGCGTCGCCGCCAAAGGCAAAACGGCTGCCGATATTGGCGAACGTCTCCTTGATGGAGTCGCCCAGGTTGCCGCTAAAGACGCTCGGCTCGCTGCCGGTGTCAAAGACAAACTCGCCGGGCTCCAGCGCGACCTCGATGATCTTGCCGTTTTGCACCACGAGCATGCCCTGGCCGTCGTTGACGGCGATGACGGAGCCGTTGGAGATGACGTTGTCCTCGCCGCGCGTGTTGGAGCTGCGGCCGCCGGTGCGCTTGCTGCCCTTGCAGGCCAAGACGTCAGCGGGCATCGATTCGCAATAGATATATTCCTTCCACTGGTCGGCCATGACGCCGCCGGCAGCTCCCAATCCAGCTTTCAAGAGTCCCATGGTGATCTTCCTTTCTCGTCAAAGGCCGGGTGGTATTGGTCAGAATGGCTAATCGTCCTTGTTGTCCTTCATGACAACGGTGGTCTCGGTGTGGCTGAAGGTGTCGTGCTTCTCGGTCAAGTCGAGCTCGCCGCAGTAGCAATCGGCGTGGGTGGCCTCGTTGGCCGTCTTGAGCTGGCCTACCAGCAGCACGTCTCCGATGATTACGATAATCAGCGGTGCGACGATGTTGATGAGGATGCCCTCGATATCAAAGGTGAGGTAGTCCGGATCGAAGGCGTTCTCGCCCATAAAGAGAATCTGGGAGAGGACAAACCCGATTACAAAGAACAGCACCGAGGCGATGGCGAGCTTGGGCTTGGAGCAGGGCAGCTCGCCGACCATGCGGCCGGTTTGGCCGTTCATGGCAAACAGGTAGCTCTTGCCGTTCCACGAGGTGGAAAGCATCCACACGGGGAACAGAGCGTAGTTGCTGTCTTCCCAGGTGTAGTCGAGCTGCTTGCTTTCGACCGTGGCATCGTCATATTCGTCGACGACGGTCTCGCGCAGGGCCGAAATCGTACTTTCTTCCATACGACGCTCGGCGCGCGCCTTGCAGGTCTCGCAATCCTCATCGTAGCGGTTGGCGATGTAGCCGGGCATATACGCGACCGAGAACGGGCGCAGCGCGTCGTAGTCAAACGGCTCGATGGCATCCATATGGCCGTCGGGCATCTTGGACGATCCGTCGACGGGCACGCGCTCAAACGAGATTTTGCCCTTACGGTAGGCGTCGTAGTGGTCGGTGGTCGTGACGGTGCGGTCGGATTCCTCGGTCACGGTCTCGTTGGTCGCATCAAAGTGCACTTCGCCATCCACGCGGGCGCCGTAGAGCCAAAACGGCACGTAAACGCCTTGGACCTCGTCGATGTGGTTGCCGGTGACAAAGCTCTTGGGCAGCAGGATTTTGCCCTTGTAGTGCTCTTTGAGTGCTGCCATGACATCATCGCGCCCGAGCTTAAACGGAATCACCAGGTCGGGTGAGAAGTCGCCCGAGAGCTGGCCGGGCGCCACGGCGGAGTTGCCGCAGTATGGGCAGGTGGTAACGGCGACGGTGCCGTCCGAGACCAGCTCGGCGCCGCACGACGAGCAGATGTAGCCGGCGTTTTGGGCCAGATCCTGCACGGCATCGTCGACAGCAGGTTTGGGGGCCGCGGCTGCGGCATCGGCTTTGGCATCTGCCTTGTCCTGGCGCTCGCGATAGAGGGCCTCGACTTCTTCGACTTCAAAACGCGAATCGCAGTAGTCGCAGACAAGCTTTTGTTCGGCACTGGCAAAGTGAAGGGGGCCGCCACACGCGGGGCACTGATAGTTGACACTCTCGAAGGCCATGATCGGTCCTTTCCGTGCCGGAGGCTATGCGCCGATGGCGCCGCCGCAGTATTCGCAGCGTCCGCTGGCATCGGGAATTGTGGTTGCACCGCAGAAGGGGCAGGTGACCGCGGTCTTGGGGGCCTTGGCGGCCACGACGCTGTCGCGTGTCTCCTGACGCAGCTGTACCAGCGCATCGCGGACTTCGGTTGCCTGGCGCTTGGCCTCGCGATATTCGATGGAGCCACGCTGATCGATGGTGGAGTCGTTCACGCGCAGGTTGATCTCGGTAAAGTACGGCGTGTTGACGTGAATGGTCAGGTTAAAGTCGTAATCCAGGTCGTAGCGCGGCGGGTTGTAGCTCTCGCGCTCGCCGTCCTTGGTCTCGCGATAGATCTCGGTGCGATGCTCGTCGATATCCATATCGCAGCCGAGTACCTGTGAGAACTCGATGATGTCGGGATTGGCGTCGCGCCAGCGGCTCTGCGAAGTGATGATCAGCAGACCCGCGTCTTCGTCGAGCATGATGTTGGTGCGCCCGGCAGAGAGCGTGCGCGTTGGGTTGAACGAGGCCAGGCGCTCGGCGTTGGCCTCGCGGTAGGCGAGTTGCTCGCGGATATCGTCCGCGGTGCTGGAGCGCCAACCACTAAAGAAGGGGGACAGCTTGCCTGCGCACTCTTTGCACAGGTAGCCTTCGTTGATCTTGGTCTTTCCCAAAATCCCCAGTTCGGTACCGCAAATCGCGCACTCTTTCTTCTCGAACATCTTGTCAAAGAAGCCCATGGCTGCCTCCCATCAACAGGTAGCGTGTGTCACTTTTGATGATGGGTGAGCGCTCGATCTTTCACGATACCCAGACGGCTCAACGAGTCTCCACAACTGGGACACATGGCCCATTTTCGGCCACTCATTGGGGACGTACTTAAATGAGTGGCAGCTGGGGACAGTCCATGCCGAATGTGGCGGCTGACGAATATGGGCGCCGTCCCTGCTATGCCACGGTCACGGCAACCTGGGCGTAGCGGCTGCAGGGGCGCTCGGCGCGCGTCTGCACGGTAAGGGTGAGCACGAAGCGGTCGCCGGGCTGCGCGTCGGCGGGCACGATAAAAGCGGTGCTCACCGTGCATTCCTGCCACAGCGAAAGATCCTGCGTGCCTGCATAGCTCGACGGGTCCACGGCGACATCCCAATGTGCATCAAAGCCCTTGCCGTCGGGGTCGACGACGGTCGCTGCAAGGGTGACGCGCTCGCCGGCTGTAGCGCTGCGGTCGGCCGTGACCTCGACAACATGTGTCGGATGCGAACAAGCTGCCGGATCATGGGCGCACCATTGCGCGCGGGCGGCAAAGTCTTCCTGATAGGCGCGCAGGTAGGGATTGGGGTTGCCGTCTACGGGCGTGCCGATGGCGGCAAAACCGGCGGGTGCGTCCGTATCGGGATGTCCATCAAGAAACATGCGGCCGAGCAGTGTGTCGAAGCCGCGGTCGTCGATACCGCGCAGGCCAAACGGCAGCAGCGGAATATAGGTCATGCTGTCGCCTTCGGCCATAAAGTCGCCGCGCTCAAACTGCATCGCGGGCATGCCTTCTAGACCCCAATCCAGACGGGCATGCTTGCCAAACTGAAAGCGCTCGGGCTCATTTTCGTAGACCTTGCCGTCGCCATAGAGCATGTAGCGTGCCATGAGGGGGCCGTTACCCTGCGTGAGATTCTGCTCAGGCCAAGGTGCCTTAAACAGCGGCAACGTATCGGGTTGAGCCATCTTGGCATCGACATAGCCGCCATACATATAGGGCACACACCAAAAGATGAGCTCGGGAAAGAGCTCGCGTCCATGGTCGAGCCATGAGTTGTCCTGCCCCACGCCATCGGCAACGCCCATCACGCGCACCTTCTGATAGACCCGCTGCTGCACGGCAGGCCATTCGGGCGTGGCGCGATAACGCTCGGCAATACTCATGAGGGCGCGAACGATGGTGTTCATGCCACCCCAGCTGAGCAGCCATAACGTACGCGGATCATCATCCAAGATTGCCTGCGCAATTACACGAGATCCCTCAGTTTCCTCAGTCACATCACCCTCAAAGGCAACATTTCCCACAAAGGTGCGCTCGATTATCTGGGCGGGCGTGGGAAACGGCGGCTCACCGGCAGCGCCCGCATTCGCCTGCAACTGCGGCCAAGCCTGGGCGTATTCATTACTCCAGAGACTCTCAATCCAATGCTCGGGAAACGGACGATACTCACGAAGCTCGCCGGCCAGCGGATCGGGTTCATGAGGCACAACATCCCACTCATAAGAGCGACGCCCTTTGGTCCGCCAATGCGAATTCACCTCGCCCAGCGTATGAACCCCATCCCCAAGAAAGTGATACTGCGAAGCCGTATACACCACAGCCTGAACATCAAGCACATTAAGATACAGAGCCAAATGAACGAGCGAGTTCATATCGTCGACTTCCATATCGGTAGTAACAATCACCCGAGTTAACTCTTGGGACATAGGAACAGCTCCAATCAAAATCAATTCAGCCAGTTACGCGCAAGGCAAGACGGGACCCCGTCCCCATCGCCGCCGACCCGGCGTGCTGCCGGAAGCGGCCGGCCAGCGTTTCGAACGACGTTAACTTAGGGGCCCTGACCTTTAGTTTTGTAAACATTCCGCAGCGCGGGCCCCGCTTATCCGATGCTCCGAAGGAGCAGGAAAAGCGGGGCTCATGCGCGAGGACGTTTACAAAACTAAAGGTCAGGGACCCCGATGGGATGGCTACCTCGAAACTCTGGCCGACCACTCCCAGCAGCCCACCGGCTCGCCGTCGATGAGCACGCTGCCCCCGTCGAAGTCTTGATAACACAGGTCGTTGAATTGGTGGATCCACACGCCGTGGTTGAACGTCTTCTTGGGCGAGCCATCGGCCTCGCGATAGCGACCGGTCAGGTCCTCGACATGGCTAAAGTAGGTAAGGTGCACGTTGGCTCCGGCGTCACGCAGGCGTGCCGTGAGCGGCAGCACGGTCTGCTGCGGCGACACGAGCTCGTCGCCCTTGGAGTGCGTAAACCACAGCGGCGTCTTGGCGAGCGCGGCTACGTCCTCGTCCGTGGCGTTGTACCACGGGGCACAGCAGGGAAGGCCGGCGGCGAAGAAATCGGGGTAGTCGGCGCACAGGCGCAGGGTCATAAAGCCGCCGTTGGAAAGGCCGGCGACCACGATGCGGTCGGTGTCGATGCGCTCGGCATGCTCGGCGACAAACTCGTCGATGAGCGCCTTGAGTACGGGGGAGTAGATGCTCTGGTTGGAGCGGCCGAGCTGCTCGACGCCGTTATCCATCCAAAACGTGGGAGACTGCGGCACGAGCACCCAGGCAAAGCCGCCAAAGTAGCGCTGGATTTGCGCCTGGCTAATGGCTGTCACGCGGTTGCCGATATAGGCGCGCGTGGCGCCTTCGCCCTGCGTGGCACCCCTGCCTTCGCCAGCGCCGTGTAGGTACACCACGAGCGGGGCCTTTTGGGGCACGACCGTGGCCTCGGGCGCGAAGGGATTGAAGCAGGCCGAGTCCACGGCTTTAAAGCTGGGCTCAAAGAAGCCGTACTCGAGCGCGATGCCATTGACGGCGGTCTTTTGCACGGCATTGCTCCAGCCCTTGAGCGCGGGGCAGATGTCGCCGCGACAGGTATCGAAGACCAGGCCGCAGGTGGGTTCGCCGTCGTCGCCGGGAAGAGCCGCGAGCTGCGTGACGTGCAGCTGGTTATCGAGCATGCGCGAGCCCATGACGCCGCCTTCGATCTTTTTGGTCAGGCGCTGCTCGGCGACCTCGAGTGCCACATGGGTGCCCACGGCGAGCTTGCGGCCGTTCTCGTCACTCGGATACGCGGCGAGAACGTCGATGTAACCCACGGAGGGCGTGGCATGGTCGGCGCCGTGCTCCTTGCGCATCAGGACCTCGCCCGTGCGCTCGTGACGCTCTACATATATATGGAAAGTGTTCGCATCGACATCGTTGGCGCGCACGGTGCAGGGCAGGTCGAGAACGACCTTGCTGATCCAGGGGCCAAAGTCGCCCAAGGTGCTGACGGTTGCGTAGGTGCACGATTTGAGTTCCATGAGCTGCCTCCCTTGTGCCGCGCGTGCTAAACAATCGCGGCAATACAATCTAAACATGTTTAGTGTAAAGCAGAATTTGAGAATAAGCGGATGAACTCGGTAAACGGTAGCATCAAACGTTCAATGAACTACTAAACACTCGTTTACTACTATCTAGCAGGGCTTTTGTTGATGAGTCAACAAGGCATTGAGGTGCCAGATTATATAAAATCCCACGTAAAAGACCATTTATAAATAAATGGCACTATATGTAATGCCTATGCATTCAATTACGTTCACCCCCGATTTCCTACCGTTCACCGGACTGCAAACGGCAAAACTGCCACAAATTCAACGCTGAGTGTAAACTAAGCGCTGTAAACGTTCAGTAAACAGATTGTTTACGACAGCGTATCCAAGGGTTCGGTAACCGTAAGGGGTTATAGTCACCGGGCCAAAGGCGTGCCTGCGCCCAGGCGATTAGGCACACGACGATATGGGGAGGGGTCCCATGGCAGTAGATAACAAGCAGATTGCCACCGATGTCCTCGAGCTCGTGGGCGGTGCGGAAAACGTCACCGTCGCCACCAACTGCATGACGCGCCTGCGTCTGACGCTCAAGGATAACAGCAAGGCCGACGTGGAGAAGATCAAGAAGGTCAAGGGTGTTCTGGGCTGCCAGTTCGCCGGCAGCCAGCTCCAGGTCATCATCGGCCAGAACGTGCCCAAGGTGCTCGCCGAGTTCGTCGCCATGTCCGGCGTCAAGCAGGGTGCCGCGGTCGACGAGAACCTCGACGCTCCTAAGGAGAAGTTCGAGCTCAAGAACCTGCCCAACATCATCCTCGACTACCTGTCGGGTTCCATGACCCAGCTGATTCCGCTGCTCATGGCCGGCGGTCTGTTCCGCACCATCGCTGCGGTTCTTGGTCCCACCATGCTCGGCGTTATCTCCGATACCGATCCGACCTACACGTTCCTCTACACCACCCTGTACGAGGCCACGTTTACCTTTATCCCCATCTACTTGGGCTATGCCGCTGCTAAGAAGCTCGGCGCCTCTCCGGTTCTGGGCATGCTCCTCGGCGGCGCTCTCATGGCCCCGTCCGTCGTGAGTGTCGCGACTCAGGAGGGTGGCGGAATCATCTCCGTCTATGGCATCCAGATCACCGCTGCCAACTACCAGCAGTCCGTCCTGCCGATTATCCTCTCGGTGCCGGTCCTCTACTTTGTTGAGAAGTTCTTTAAGAAGGTCATGCCCGACGTGCTGTCCACGGTCTTCACGCCGTTCTGCACCATGATCGTCACCATCCCCATCGCCTTCATCGTCCTTGCCCCAATCGGCAACGAGCTCGGTACGCTGATTGCCAACGCTCTCTTTGGTCTCGCCGACCTTGGCGGTATCGGCATCCTGATCGTCATGGCCGTCCTCGGCGCCTTCTGGCAGCTCTTCGTGGTCTGCGGCATGCACATGCCCGTCATCCTGCTCGCTCAGGTTCAGATCATCGCCGCCGGCTACGATCCCTTCGTCTTCGTTTCCACCAACTGCGCTATGGCCGCCGTCTGGGGCTGCGCTTTCGGTGCCTTCCTCAAGATGAAGAACCCCGACGAGAAGGGTCTTGCCCTGGGCTACGTCATCTCCGCCATCGCCGGCGGCGTCACCGAGCCCGCACTCTTCGGTATCCTCATGCGCTTCCGTCGCACCATGCTCGGTATGTTCATCGGCGGTGCCATCGGCGCTGTGTTCTCCGGCCTCATGGGTGTTACTTACTACCTGGCCGGCGGTGCCTCCAACTTCCTGGTCTTCACCAACTACCTGCAGGGTGGCCAGATGAACACCGTCTGGGCTATCGTCGGTATGGCAATCTCCTTTGCCATCGCCGCTGCCGTCGTCTTTGCCACTGGCTTCTCCAAGGAGGAGCTCGCCGAGATGGAGGCCTAAGGCCAAACCATTCGGTCACATACGACCTTACCTACACGACAGGGCCCCGTCAGGCGCAAGCCCGGCGGGGCCCTTTTTACAAGGTAGACTGATTGGGGGCGCGTGGCGCCTGCTCGCCGGGGCTTGCTAAGCGCCAGGGGCTTTCGCGCGGGGTTACCGCGAAAGAATCTGCCGGTTCGCAACTCCTTTATCAAACGAAAGGACATGCAGATGAGTTTGGGAAAGCTGACCGTCAACGGTCGCCAGGACGGCTTTTTGTGCGAGGGCAAACCGTTCTTTTGGTTTGCCGATACGTGCTGGAGCGCGTTTACGAGCATTACCGAGGCCGATTGGGACTACTATCTGACCCGTCGCTCCGAGCAGGGCATGAACGTGTTGCAGATCAACACGCTGCCGCAGTGGGATCGCTGCTGCCCCGATCTGGGCATTTGGCCCTATGCCAGCGAGGATGGCGTGCATTTTGATTGGTCCCGCCCCAACCAAGCGTACTGGGATCGCGCCGCTGCCATGTGTCGCGCTGCCGTCGAGCACGGCATTCGTCCGGCACTCGTGCTTATGTGGTGCAACTACGTGCCCGGCACCTGGGGCGCCAAGATCGCTGAGCATTGCGGTGCCGAGGTTATGCCGCGCGAGGAAGTCCGTGCCCACGTTGCCCGCGTCGTCGAGAACCTGGGCGAGTTCGACCCCGTCTACGTGGTGACGGGCGATACCGACTTTACCAGCGACGAGGCGATCGCCTACTACGAGGATGCTCTCGACGAAGTCGTCAAACGCGCGCCCGAGGCGTTGCGCACTATGCATATCAACCGCGGCAACCGCACCATTCCGGCACAGTACCTGGACCGTCTGGACTTTTACATGTTCCAGCCCGGCCACAACTACGAGGGCCAGCCCGAGGCCTGGTGCCTGCCGCAGGACTTTATCGCCAACTACCCTAAAAAGCCGATGGTCAACTCCGAGCCCTGTTACGAGCAGATGGGTGCGTCGCGCAATGTGTACTGGCGCTTCACCGCGCAGGACTGCCGCGCGAGCGTGTGGTCGTCGATCCTTGCCGGTGCGAGCGCGGGTGTGACCTATGGCGCGCACGGCGTTTGGAACTGGCAGACCAGCAAGAGCCAGGGCTCGGTGCTGGGCGAGGGCTTCGACATGCCGTTCCGCTGGCAGGAGTGCCTGCAGTTTGCGGGCGTTTGGGACTTTGGCGCGATCGAGCATGTGCTTGCCGGTCTGGGCGCTACGGCTGGCGACGACGCACTTGCCGTGGTTCCGGCGCAGGAGCTGCTCGATGACGCGCGCGAGGCCATTCGTGTGGCGCGCGTTGGCGATCACGTCGTCACGTACCTGCCGCGCACTACGGCGCTCAAGTTTAAGCTCGACGGCGCGTGCGGCTGGACGGCGACGGTCCTCGACATGGAGGACAAGCGCATCGCCAAGCTGCCCGTTCGCGACAACGGTGACGGTACCGTGCGCGTGGCTCAGCATCCCTTTGAGCACGACGCACTGGTGATCTTGGCTCCCGGGCGCTAACGGCTCTTCTCCAACATTTACAATCCAGTCCCTTTCATGAGGTTGCGACGGAATGGTTCCTGCATGACAGCTTTAAGCTGCCAAGGGAGCCATTCCGTCGCACTCATTGGGGACGTACTTAAATGAGTGGTCATTCCGTCGCACTCATTGGGGACGTACTTAAATGAGTGGTCAGCACACCCGGCGGTATCTGCGAGGGGGACGTCACGGGAACGATCCATCGCGGCGGTGCGCTCACGTTTATGGACGGCTGCCCACTGGGAAAGCTCATGTGCGAGGCACTGGGGGTGCCGGTTGCCGTCAATAACGACGGTAAGTGCTGTGCACTCGGTGAGTATGCGGCTGGCGCTCTGCGCGGGATACGTTTTGGCGTGGTGCTCGCTATCGGCACGGGCATCGGCGGCGGTATCGTCATCGACGGCAAGGTCCTGCGCGGGGCGCACTGCTTTGCAGGCGAGTTCAGCTTCTTGCGCAACGATGTCAAGACTGCCGCGAGCACGGAAAACTCCTTTGCGGGTTCGGGCGGTTGGCGTGCGCTCCGCGATGCTGCCGTTGCCGAGAAGGGCCTGCCTGCGGGTTCTCCGGTGGACGGCCGCCGCGTCTTTGAGTGGATCGCGGATGGCGACATGGCGGCGCAGCGCGCGCTCGACCGCTACGCTCGCTCATTTGACGGACAGCTCATCAACCTGCAGGCCGTGCTCGACCCCGAGGTCTTTGTGATCGCAGGCGGCATCTCGTGCCATCCCGAGCTCATCGATGCCCTGCGTGCGCAGATGCCGCTGGCCCTCGCGAGTTACGAAGGGACCCTTGCCGGCATTCCTGTGCCGCAGATAAAGGCGGCCGAGCTCGGCAACGACGCCAACCTTTACGGTGCTGTCCAGGAAGCCATGCGCCTGGTGTAGCGCGCGCCAAACGAGGCTGTCGAAAAAGATAAAGGCCGGCGTGAAGCGCCCGCATCGACGCTTCGCCTGCGCTAAACTGGAGGGCACGTACGCGATTACGAGAGGAGCCCGCATGGAGGCTTACAAGCAAGAGTTCATCAAGTTTATGGTTGAGTCCGACGTTCTTAAGTTCGGCAGCTTTACGCTCAAGAGCGGCCGTCAGTCCCCGTTTTTTATGAACGCCGGCGCTTACGTGACGGGCTATCAGCTCAAGAAGCTGGGCGAGTATTACGCCCAGGCCATCCACGATAACTTTGGCGACGACTTTGATGTGCTGTTTGGACCGGCCTACAAGGGTATTCCGCTGGCCGTCGTGACCGCAATTGCCTACCATGAGCTGTACGGCAAGGAGGTCAAGTACTGCTGCGACCGCAAGGAGGCCAAGGATCACGGTGCCGATAAGGGCAACCTGCTGGGTTATGAGCCCCAGGACGGCGACCGTGTGGTCATGGTCGAGGACGTTACCACCAGTGGCAAGTCCATCGACGAGACCTATCCCAAGGTTAAGGCTGCCGCCGACGTCGAAATCAAGGGCCTGATTGTGTCTCTCAACCGCATGGAGGTCGGCAAGGGTGGCGTGACCACCGCGCAGAAGGAGATCGAGGCAAAGTACGGTTTCCCCGTCGCGAGCATCGTCTCCATGGCCGAGGTCGTCGAGACCCTCTACAACCACGAGATCGATGGCAAGGTCGTCATCGATGACGAACTTAAGACCGCCATCGACGCCTACTACGAGCAGTACGGAGCACAGGAGTAGTTACGGCGTTTTACCAAACGCCGTAACCGGCCGACGCTGCGCGCCGCCCAGGGCGACAATTTGTCATTCAAAAGGCGAGGCATGACCAGAAGGTCAATGCCTCGCCTTTTTCACGCCAACTTGTTCGCCCTGGACGTCGCTCGCTGTCCGTCCTCTACTTGCGGCGTTGTCTTGCTCCGAATGCGGCCCGCTCGCTGCCGTTGCCAGAGTAGTCATTGGGGACGTTCTTAAACGACTACTTAAGCCCGGGCAGGCGAGTATAGGGGAACGAACGCTCCAGGAATTCGGAGCAGCGGGTGTAGTCTTTGGCGAAGTAGCTGCTGTAGAGCGAATCGAGTACGTATTGCACGGCGATGTGGCTGGCGAACTGCGTGATGCGATGCGTCATGCTCTCGTGGTCACTCACCGTAAGGTAGGCGGCAAAGCCGGGGTGAATGCGAGCGCAATAAGGCGTGCCGATGACGATGACCGGGACATGCCGACTGCTGAGGATCGGCAAGATGTCCTTGAGGTTGGGGGCAAGGCCACTGTAGGAGATGACGATTGCCGCATGGTCGGGATCCGAGGCGAGCGCCGTTCGCACCTGGGCCTCGACACCGTTGTGGCACGTCGCGCTTTTACCGGCGGAGAGCAGGCGGTCGCGGAACATTCCCGCTGGATAGAGGTTGTGCGAGCCCGTGTAGATGTCGACCTGTCGGGCGTTCGCGATGAGCTTGGCGGCGTGGTCGAGCTGCGTGGGGTCGAGCAGCTCCTGCGTTTCGGCCAGCGTGGTCTGGTAGAGCCCCTCCATGCGCTCCATAACCTGCGCGGGAGTGGACGTAGCATCAAAAGGAAAGTTGATGTCCACGTCGCGGCGGTTTCCCGCCTCGGTTGCCAAGCGAATAAGCTCGACCTTGAGATCCTTGAAGCCCTCGAGGCCGAGCTTTTTGCAAAAACGATGCACGCTCGCGACCGAAACGTTGGTGCGCGCGGCAAATTCCTTAATAGAAAGCCCGCGGATGTCCTGACCGATGGCAAGGGCTGCAATGCCGAGCTGCTGCTCGGTGGGGGTGAGGCCCTGCGCCTCGGTGATCTTGCGTTTGATATCCATGCGAACTCCCACACTCGCCAAACCTGCCAAAAAGGGACAGGTTTATTTTGGCAGGTTTTGCCCGCAAAGGGTAACGGGGCCGAGGATGCCGCTGGGGGCGACGGGCTCGGTGAGGGCGAAAATGTCGGGGATCGCATGGTCGAGCGTGTTGATGACGTCGATCGTGAGCTCATGCGCACCGGCGGAAAGTGCGCCGGCGGCAAAACGATAGGGCGGGCAGATGCGTGTGCCGAGCGGGCGTCCATCGAGCGTGAGCGTCGCGGTTTCGTAGACGTCTCCCAGGTCGATTGTGGCGTCGACGCAATCGTTGGCCAGCTCAAACGACGCATGATATCGGTAGGTACCGCAGGTGCCGGTGAACGGATCGGCTGTAAGGTCGCACAGGTGCTTGAGCTTTTGTGATTCACCAAAGGCGCCATTGCTGCCGGCAGGAGAGAGGGCGACGGTCCATGGGCCTTCGATGCGCAGGCGGAGCGACGTGTCAGCGTCGATTGCGCCGTCTCCAGGCGCATTCTCGCTGCTCGTTTCCAAAACAACGATGCAGCTCTCGAAGGGTGCGAGCTCCAACGCACCGTCAAACGCAACAGGCCCGGCGCCGTTTAGCAGGTCGAGCCGCGTGCCGCAAAGGCGCTCGCCTGTCGCAAGTGCAACCGTGCAGTCGATGCGCTCGCGTGGGTGTTCGTTGACGAGCATAACGTAGGTCTCGCCCACCCGCTCGTAGCGAAGTGCGCGTAGCCAAGGCTGCGGTGTGTCAGGCACAACGGTCTGCAGTCCCGCGCTTGCAAGAGCGCGGGCGACATCGGCGAGCGGCGTTGCGACGAGCCCTCCCAGCTCGACCGCGCCATCGGTATCGTAGAATGTGCCGGGCACCTCGTCGACGGCAAGCACCATAACGCCTGCATCCGCCATGCGTCTCACTGCCTCCGCCGTCGTAGCGCCAATAAATGAAGCTCCTGGCATAACAAACGCCTGGTAACGACAATCGTTTACGGTAAGTAATCCGTCGGCAATCGAAACCTCGTAACGGTCCTCATCCTCAAAAGCCTCGGCGGGCACAAAATCAAAGTCGATCTGCGCGCGCGTGAGCTCTGCCGCCACGCGCTCGATAGGCATGGCGTTGCCGGCCCATTCGGCATCGGCATGGTACAGGATGGCAACGGGGTGCATGGCATAGCCTCCTGAAAGCAGCGTTGCCGTACGGTTCATATAGCTCATGAGCTGGCCAAAGTGCGGCCATTGCGGATTGTTGCCGTGTGCGTAAAAGTGCGGCGGGCAGTCCCAATCGGGGAAGGGCGCCATGCTAAACGCGTGCGGCGTAAACCAGTTAATACCGCGGACGAGCATGTGGTCGGCGATCCATTTCATCTCGCGCAAGCCCTCGTGCCAGCCGAAGGCGCCAAAGACCTCGGCCATGCAGCGCCCCTGCTTTTTGGGGTCGAGGCGTGCGGCCGAAGAGCCCAACTTGGCGAGCGCGTAGGTAAAGAACTCCATGTTCCACGCGCCGTGGAAGTAGCTGTAACGTCCGTGGTCGACGCTGGGGGCAAGCTGGTTGATGACAACGTCGATGCCCGCCATATCCTGCCCGGCGACCGCGCGGAAGTAGTGTCCGGCGCCCTGGCCCAGGCGCGTGTGGCAACTCTTGTCCTCAATCACATGTCCGATGTGCATGACGCCGCGCTTGCGGCACCAGTCACCAATCTGCTCGTCAAAGCACGCGCGGTAGAGTTGCGTGGCGATGTCCATGTAGGTGTGGCGGACCCGAGCGCCGGCGGGGTCGCGCGTCCAAAGGCCGCGGAGCTCGGCAAGCCAGCTCGCGCTCAACTCCTCGTGCAAGCGGCGGGCAAGCTCATCCGACCAGGGCAGTGCCATATCGCCGCGTCCAATAAAGCTGCTGGTGGAAGCGTCTTCGAGGGTCGCACCCTTCTCGTTCATGAAGCCCGGTTCATCGGTAAAGAAGCCCAGAATGGTCTTGCCGAACTCGTCGCCCAGATGCTCAAACGTGGGTTCGTAGACGGCGTTGATGAGCATACGGCACGAATCGGCGTCGACCATGTTGATGTACTCATCGCGAAAGCCGGTTTTTTGGCTGGTGACGTAGAGCTCGAGGGTGGTGATGCCGGCAGGAGCGTCAAAGCGCAGGCGGACGGGAGTGCCGTCCTCGGTCTGTTCAACGGCGAGCTCAAGGTCGAGCGGTGCCCCGCCGGCGTCGAAAGTCGCCGTGCCCACAAAGCGCTCCGTGGGATCCATAAGATTACCGAGCTTAATGGTCGTGGACGGCTGGGGACCGACGACCGTTACCGTGCGATGCTTAAGCACGGTCTTTTTGAGCGCGGGGTCTACATCCTCGCCTGCAAGCGCGCCGTTGGCGTAGCCCGTGGGAAAGTGGGCATCGTCGAGCAGCCAGATCTTCAAGTCCAGGCGCTTGCACTCGCCAATGATAAAACGCAGGTCGGACCACCAGCCGTCGCGACAAAACTCGGGATGCGTGCGCGATTCGAGGCAGACCTCGTGGATGTCCGCCCCGGCAATCTGCTCTAAGTATTCGGTAATCGTCTCGCGCGCCTCGCCCTTGAGCCACAAGAACGGAAGCACATGGTTGTCGTATGCCGCCATATCCACTCCTCTAAAACAAACCTCTTAAATCGATTGAAGTCAGAGTACGTCGCGCGCACACTCCTGCTAATATCAAAACCACGGCAGAATATGACCAAATCAATGATGGTGGCGCTATGGATATCGCGCGTTTGGACAATCTTTTGCTCAAGCTGACCGACAGCGAGCGCGCTTACTGCGCAGGCACCCGCTATGACTGGAACGATGCGTTCAGCTCGGGTCATCAGCAGAATAACGGTGAAAAACATATCCATAAAATCGGTGACCCGACGCGAGCCCTGCACCAAGAAGGCATGCCTGAGGGCCTGTCAATCGTGCGCAACTCGCGCTTTAACCCCGTGCCGGAGCATATGCACAATTATGTCGAAATCAGCTATGTCTATCGAGGGCATGCGCCGCAGGTCGTCAACGGCGCACGGCTCACGCTTGCCCAAAACGAGGTGCTCTTGCTCGACGCGGCCTGTCCGCATGCCGTAGGCGAGCTCGGCGAGCATGACATTATGCTGAGCATCGTCATCTCGCGGGTGATGTTGCACCGCAGCCTAGAGCAGAGCCTGTCGCCGTCAAGCGCCGTCTCGCAGTTCCTCGTTAATGCCCTCAATGACGAAACCGACCACCGCGGTCATGTGCATTTCCGCACGGGCAACAGCCGCCGCGTGCGCCGATATATGCAGGAGATGCTGTGCGAACTTCTGGAGCCGACGGCGGCGAGTCCCCAGATCGTGTCGAGGCTGTTTGAGTTGCTGCTGGTCGAACTTATGCAAAGCTATGAGACATCGCTGCTGCAGGCGGACATGCCCACGCTGCCTTCGGCGCAGGTCGCGGCCGCCGTGAGCTACATCGAGCGCCATGCCTGCGATTGTACGCTCGAGGACGTAGCTCGCCACCTGCATCTGAGTCCCAACTACGCAAGTGCGCTGCTCAAACGGCAGACGGGCCGCACGTTTATGCAGCTCGTGCAGGAGAGCCGCCTGGCGCGCGCGGCAACATTGCTCGACGCCGGCGCCACTGCCGAAACCGCGGCGCGCGAGGCCGGCTACGCCAACATGAGCTTCTTCTACAAAAAGTTTGCCGAGCGCTATGGCTGCACGCCGGCCGTCTACCGCCGGCGTTTGTCCAGATAAAACCTGCCAAAATAAACCTGTCCCTTTTTGGCAGGTGTCAGGAAGTGTCAGGGGCGGGGCGGTGACGGGGCGCAAGGGCGAAAAGAAGTGTCGGGTTTGGTGCGCCCGCTTCTGCCCGTCCCGCGCGTGGGCGATACTCAGCTCATCGATCCGCGATGCAAAGGAGATGCTCATGGCAAACATCAAGTTCCCCGAGGGTTTCTATTGGGGTGGCGCCACCGCCGCCAACCAGTTTGAGGGCGCTTGGAACGTGGACGGCCGCGGTCCTTCCGTCGACGACCATTTCTTGGGCGGCAGCTACAAGGAGCCGCGTCAGATTACGATCGATATCGACCCCAACCGTTTCTACCCCAATCATGACGGTATCGATTTCTACCACCACTACGAGGAGGACATCGCGCTGTTCGCCGAGATGGGCTTCAATATGTTCCGCATGTCCATCTCTTGGAGCCGTATCTTTCCCAACGGCGACGACGCTGAGCCCAACGAGGCCGGCCTCGCCTTCTACGACCGCGTCTTCGACTGCCTGCGCGCCCACAATATCGAGCCGCTCGTGACCCTCTCGCACTACGAGATGCCCTATCACCTGGTCGAGAAATACAACGGCTGGGCGAGCCGCGAGCTCATCGGCTTCTTTGAGAAGTACTGCCAGACCGTCTTCGACCGCTATCAGGACAAGGTCAAGTTCTGGCTCACCTTCAACGAGATCAACTGCGGTACTCAGGACATGGGCAACCTCTTTGAGACCAGCATGATTCAGGGCTTTGAGGGTCCGGCGTCGGCGGTCCACACCACGCCGCAGGCTCGTATGCAGGCGTTGCATCACCAGTTTGTCGCCAGCGGCCGCGTCGTGCGCTATGCCCATGAGCATTACCCGCAGTTTAAGATGGGCAACATGGACTGCTTCATCCTTTCCTATGCCGCCACGTGCGATCCGGCCGACGTGTTCGCCACGCAGCAGGAGATGAATACCATGAACTGGTACTGCTCCGACGTGCAGGTGCGCGGCAAGTACCCGTTCTATGCCAAGCGCTTCTGGGCCGAGAACGATGTCGAGCTCGTGATGGAGGACGGCGACCTGCAGGATATCGCCGACGGCAAGGTTGATTTCTACACCTTTAGCTACTACATGTCCGGCACCGTGGGCACCCACAAGGACCACGAGATGACCGAGGGCAACATGACCTTTGGCGGCAAGAATCCCTATCTGGAGTCCACCGACTGGGGCTGGCAGATCGATCCGCTGGGCCTGCGCATCGCCCTCAACGAGATTTACGCCCGCTACGAGATTCCGCTGATGGTGGTCGAGAACGGCATGGGCGCCTACGACGAGGTCGAGGAGGACGGCTCCATCCATGACCCGTATCGCATCGCCTACTTGCAGAGCCACATCAAGGCCATGGGCGAGGCCATTGCCGATGGCGTTGACCTGATTGCCTACACCTGGTGGGGTCCCATCGACCTGGTTTCCGCCGGCACTGGCGAGATGCGCAAGCGCTACGGCTTCATCCACGTCGATAAGTACGACGACGGCACCGGTACCTATGAGCGCCGCCGCAAGGACAGCTTCTTCGCATACCAGAAGATCATCAAGTCCAACGGCACCGAGGGCTTGGAATAATTGAGCCCCGGCGTTCCGCCGAACGCCGGACCGGCCGCCGACTACGTGACCACCGACGTCGATGACGACGGCATCTGGAACGCTTTTGTTCACCCGGGGCTTATCGAGGCTTAATCGACAATATGAGTGCCCATGGGAAAAGGTTTTGGAAGGGCTTGGAAGGGCTTGTGATTCGGGCCCTCGCCTTAGCATTTTGGCCATTTGGCACTATAATCACCATAGGTATGCGCATAACGTTGCGCTTAATCAAGAGGAGAAAACGTATGGGTCTGTTTGATATGTTCAAGAAGAAGGCTGAGCCCGTGGCTGCCGCTGCTCCGGCCTCCATTTCTGCTTCTGCCGGCGCCGACGTGCTGTGTTCGCCCGTCAAGGGCAAGGTCATCAAGATGGCCGACGTGCCCGATCCCGTCTTTGCTGGCGAGGTTTTGGGCAAGGGCTGCGCCGTGTGGCCCGAGGACGACCTGGTCTACGCTCCCTGCGACGGCAAGGTGACCGTCACCATGGGTCACGCCGTGGGCCTGCAGTCCGATAGCGGCATCGAGGTTCTGGTGCACGTTGGCGTCGATACCGTCAACATGAATGGCGACGGCTTCGAGGGCTTCGTCAAGGCCGACGACGTCGTGAAGGCCGGCCAGCCCTTGCTCAAGATCGACCGCGCCAAGATCGCTGCCGCCGGTTACAAGGACTGCGTCGTCGTGGCCGTGTCCAACACCGCCGAGTTTGCCGATGTCGAGCTCGCCGTCGAGGCCGAGTCTGCCGTCGCCGCCGGTGACGCCATCGTTAAGGTCGTCCGCAAGTAGTCTGCGGCATCCAGAAGATGCACAAGGGTGGTCGGGTTATCCGGCCACCCTTTTTTAATAGGCCGAGCAGGCGCATTTTATTGCAGGGGGCTTGCTTTATGGGCCATTCACTCGTCAAATTGAGCCGCCCGCGCTTTTGCGGCGTAGGGGGTTGAACGGAGCCGCTAATATGGACCTACTGTTACGACGTGCGCTGCGCGGGAAACGCAGCGCCGCTTGTTTGGAGGAATGTCATGAAAAAGAAACTGCTGCTTGCGCCCCTGATGGCTGCCCTGGTCGCGTGCGTGGTTTTGCTTTCCGGCTGCGGAGGGCCTTCGGTGGAGGAGCTCATCACCAACGATCTTACGAGTCAGTTTGACGAGATCAAGAACGGCGGCGATGATTTCCTCTCCGGCCTGGAAGAGGCTTCGGGCGATGAGTTTGAGCAGCTGGGCATCGATCCCAAGGAGTATGCCAAGAGCTATCTCGAGGGTTTTGATTACAAGATCGGTGATGTGACGGTCGATGAGGACAAGGGCACCGCGACCGCCGAGGTCACCATCACCTGCAAGTCCATGAACAAGATCGTCGAAGATTTCGCCACCCAGTATCAGGAGAAGATCGCCGCACTCGATACGATGCCTTCCGAGGACGAGCTGTACAAGATGGCCGGCCAGGTGATGGTCGACGTGACCAAGGCCGCTGAGACCAAGGACACCAAGGTCACCTTTAAGTATTCCGCCAACGAGGATAACGAGTGGTCTGCCGACGATTCCGCAACCACCGAGATGATGAATGCGATGATGAACTAGTTCGTTGCGGCGTTTTACCAAACGCCGCAACTGCTCGACGTTGCGTGGGCACCAGAGCGACAACTTGTCATTCAAAGAGGACGGCATGACCAGAAGGTCTATGCCGTCCTCTTTTCATGCCAATTTGTTCGCTCTGGTGCCCGCTCGCTACTCGCCCAGCACCAGCGCCGCGAGCTCTGCCTGGCTGTCCACCACGTAGTCGGCGCCGGCGGCTTCCAGCTCTGCGCGGCCGCGGAAGCCCCAGCTGACGCCTGCGCTCTTAAGACCGGCGTTGTGGCCGGTCAGGATATCGACATTGGAATCGCCTACGTAGAGCGTGGTCGCCGGGTCGGCGCCCAGCTCTTCCATCACATGCAGCGTGACGGGTGCCTCGGGCTTGGGCGGAAACGCATCGACACGGCCCTGTACCAGCGCAAAGCGCTCGGAACCAAAATACTTCTCGATAAGCGGGGCCGCCGAGACGTGGTCCTTGTTAGTGAGCACGGCAAGCTGCACACCCGCGGCACGCAAGCGGTCGAGCATCTCGATCGTGCCGGCATAGGGGGCGGTGTGGTCCTCCTTGTGCTCGCCGTAATAAGCCCTAAACTCGGCAAGCGTCTGCTCAAACATACGGCCGTCGCCCGCGTACTCGGCGGGCATAAAGCGCTCAACCAGCTTGAGCATGCCGTTTCCCACCTTGTAGCGGTACTCGTCAACGGCAAACGTGGGCCAGCCGTGCGCCTCGCAGGTATGGTTGCCGGCGGCTGCCAGGTCCTCGAGCGTGTTGAGGATGGTGCCGTCCAGATCAAAGATCACATGGGAAAAAGCTGCTGCCATGAAAGCTCCCGTCATTGGGTTTCAAAACGCACCCCATAATACTGGGCTTCCGCGTTGGGCGTGCTTGGAATCTGAACATCTCCAGGGATATCAGGTGACATCGCGCCACTCATGCGATTCCGCCCTAGCAAATTCTCGGCAGCTGCTCTCCCACGAGCATGTCGAGGATGCGGGTCGAGCCCCAGCCGGTGCGCACGCGCACGGCGGGACGGGCGTCCGATCCAAGTGGCAGCACGCGGCCGATGATCGCGGCGTTCTCACCGTAACGGGCGGAACGCATGGCGCTCAGCGCGGCATCGGCTTGCTCGGCCGGCACGACGGCAACCATCTTGCCCTCGTTTGCCACCTGCAGCACATCGTAGCCGAGCATCTCACATGCCGCCTGCACGTCGGGGCGCACGGGCACGGCATCCTCGTCGATCTCCATGGCAACACCGCTGGCCTGGGCAAACTCGTTGAGTGTGGACGCCAGGCCGCCGCGCGTGGGGTCGCGGAAACAGCGCGTGCCGGGCGCTGCGGCCAAAACGTCGGCAATCAGGTGGTTGAGCGGCGCGGCATCGCTTTCGATCGTGCTCGAAAATGCCAGGCCCTCGCGTTGGCTCATGATGGCGATCCCGTGGTCGCCCAGTGTGCCTGACACCAGGATAACGTCGCCGGGGCGGCAGTTGGCGCCGCTGAGCGCCACATCCGCAGGCACTTCGCCCACGCCGGCGGTATTGATGTAGACGCCGTCGGCCCCGCCGCGCTCGACCACCTTGGTGTCGCCCGTGATTATGGACACGCCCGCCTCGCGCGCCGTCTCGGCCATCGTCTGCACAATCTGGCGGAGCTTATCCATGGGATAGCCCTCTTCGAGGATAAAACCGCACGATAGGTAGCGCACGTTGGCGCCCGAGGTCGCGACATCGTTGACGGTTCCGCACACGGCGAGACGGCCGATGTTGCCACCGGGGAAGAACTGCGGCGAGACTACAAAGCTGTCGGTCGACATGGCGATGCGCCCGCTCGCGGGCAGCGCGGCGACGCCGGCGTCGTTGCCTTCGAGCAACTCGGGCGTCCCAAAGGCATCCAAAAAGACCTCATCGATGATGCGTTTCATCATCTGACCGCCGGAGCCATGGCCCAACAGGACGGTGCTATCGGTGATGCTATGGGACATATCCAAAACTCCAATCGAGGACGGAATTGATAAAAATCGGACATGGCAGAATCGATGTTAAGTAAAAGCCAGCGAGCGCCATTCAGACGAAGTGAGTTGCCTTGAAAGAGGAGGCTGCTGGGCTTTTGCCCGCAGCCGACGATTGAAAGGCAAATCGCTCGCCTGAATGGCACGCAGCGTCGACCAGTACGCCGCTCGTTAGAACGGCGGAACCTAATAGTCGCGGTAGCGGTAGTACGCCGCGCAGCTGCCTTCGGAGCTCACCATGCACGGGCCGACGGGGTGTTCGGGCGTGCAGGTGCGGCCGAACAGAGAGCAGCTGCTCGGCGTAATGGCCCCGCGAAGTACGTCGCCGCAGCGGCACCCACGCGGCTCGACCGTCGCCTCAACGGGCACGTTAAAGCGGGTACGGGCATCAAAGCGCGAGAACTCGGGGCGGATGGAAAGGCCCGAGTTGGCAATTGGCCCCAGCCCGCGCCACGTGGTGTCGCATGGCTCAAACACCTGCTCGACCAGCTGTCGCGCCACGGGGTTGCCGCCTGCGTTGACGCCACGGCGGTAGGCGTTGTCGATCGTGGGCCTGTCCTCGGCAACCATCTGGACCAGCATGCAGATGCCTTGCAGGATATCGACCGGTTCAAATCCCGTGACCACGCCCGGGGTATCGAACTCGTCGACCAAAAAGCTAAAGGGCGCCAAGCCCGTGATGGTGGCGACGTGGCCCGGCAGGATAAAGCCGTCGATGGCGGTCTCGGGATCGTTGGCGATGGCGCGCAACGCCGGCGGCGTGGTCTTGTGGGCGCAATAGACCGAAAAGTTCAAAAGCCCGCGCGCCTCGGCCTCCAAGATGGCAGCGGCGATGGTGGGCGTCGTAGTCTCAAAGCCCACGCCCATAAAAATGACCGGACGATCGGGGTTTTGCTCGGCAATGTCGAGCGCATCGAGTGGGGAGTAGACGATGCGGATATCGCGCCCTGCCGCCTTTTGCGCAGCGAGCGAGGTGGACGATCCGGGCACGCGCATCATGTCGCCAAAGGTGGTGATGATGGCGCCGTCTATGTTGGCGAGCGCGATCGCGTGGTCGATGTCACGGTTGGCGGTAACGCAGACGGGGCAGCCCGGGCCGCTCAGCAGCTTGAGCCCGGCCGGCATAATGGAGCGAAAGCCATAGCGGCCGATGCTCACGGTGTGCGTGCCGCAGACTTCCATAAGGTTGATGTTACGGTCGTCGACAAGACCGCGAATGCGTTCGATGAGCTCGCGAGCCAGCTTGGGGTCGCGAAATGCCGAAAAGTCGATACCGGAGCGCACCGGCTGTCCGGCCGCCACTAGTATGCCTCGGCCGGATTGCTGGCCAGTTGGTCTTCTTCGGCCAGTTCGGTCATGGCGTTAACGAGCTCGAGCGTTTCTTGCGCTTCCTGCTCGTCGACGATCTGGATGCCAAAGCCGGCGTGCACGAGAATATAGTCGCCAACCTGCGCCGTCGGCACGAGTCGCAGCGACACGGGGCGCTCGATGCCCATCATGTCGACGGTGGCCTTGAGGCCGTCGTCGCGTTTGACTACTTTGCCGGGAACGGCAAGGCACATATTGTTCCCCTTTTATACGTTTTGCGCTGGATAGGCGCTCAATAATCCATCAGTTGATGGTAGCGCTCGCGGGGTTCGCGGGCAAACGCGTTACGCCTGTGAGACGGCTGGGCACAGCGGTGTGCGAGAGCGAGCTACTGCGATGCGATCTGCGCAAGACGAGCGCTTGCGACCGCCGCCTGACCGTAGGCGATGCAGCCGTCATTGACGGGCACGGTATGGGGGATAAGGACAGTAAGACCTGCGCTTTTGAGCTCGCGGGTGAGGAGCTGGAGCAGAAGTCGGTTCATGAACACACCGCCCGAGAGCGCGACGGTGTCGATGCCCTCGCACGCGCAGATCTCGCTGGCGATGCGTGCCGAGGAGCGCGCGACGGCGACATGGAAGTCGAGTGCGAGCCTGTCGGCGGGCACACTGGCTCTGGTTCCCTCCAAAAGCGCCGCAAAAAGTGAGCTGGGGCTCAGGACGAGAGACCTGCTCGAGGTTGCTTGGACAGTTAGTTCAGATTTGTACTTTTTATAGTGGTAATGGGTGGTATAGATCGTCTGCGAGGGCCCCGAATGGGTTGATTTGGGGTATCCGGCGGGCGAATTAACCGCAAATGAGGTGCCTGGAGAGCCCTCTTCGGGGTAATCTGAGCCAAAACCGTTGGTTAGAGGGTCTGTTTTTAATACAAATCTGAACAAACTGTCCAGTCGCAATGGGTCAGATGCGGAACAGCCGTCTTTATCGCCGGGAACATGGGTAATTTTGCTGCCGAGCGCGCGCCAGGCGGCGGCTTCGAGTTCGATGGCGGGCTCGCCTTCGTAGGTTGCCTGCCCGCAAATGCCCAAAACTGCAGCGGCGGCGTCAAAGAGACGCCCCATACTGCTCGTGCGTGGGCTGTTGATGTTCCGCTCGATCATCGTTGCCGTCACGCTGCGTGTTTGCTCGTCTAGGCCGTCCAAGAGCCGCTCGGCCCCCGGATGTTCAAGCAGGCCGAGCTCACTGAGCAGGGCAAAGGCGTTGCGGCGGGCGTCGCGCACGGAGGCCGCCCCGCCGGGGAGCGTCCAGGTGCGCAAATGCGCGGCGCGCTCAAAGCCGCCAAGGCTGGCAACAAGAAACTCGCCGCCCCAAATGGTCCCATCGGTGCCGGCGCCGGTGCCGTCAAAGGCGATGCCAAGGACGCGCGCGTCGGTTGTAAGCTGGCCCGCGGCAATCGCCTCTGCCATTACGCTCGCGATGTGCGCATGATGGTGCTGCACCTCGACGAGCGGCAGATTGCATTTTCGCGCCTGCTCGCGCGCCCACTGGCTCGATAGATAGCTGGGGTGTAGATCGCAGGCCAAGGCGGCGGGCGCCAAGTCAAAGAGATCTTCCAAGCGCGTGCGCGCGGCGTTCCAGGCATCGAAGGTCCCGCCGTTTTCAACATCGCCGATATGCTGCGACACAAAACAGGTTGCCTCGCCGTTCGTCCCTTCACGCGTGAGCGCAATCGTGGCCTTTTGTTGTGGCCCGCAGGCGAGCACGCAGGGCGTGGTGCCGTCGAGCGCCGGCAACGGCAGCGGCTGGGGTGCATATCCGCGAGCGCGGCGAACGGGCATGGCGACCCCACCGACCACGCGCACCACGGAATCATCGTAGCGCGAGAGAATCGCACGGTCGTTGCCAAGTAGCGCGTCAGCGATGCCGGCGGCAACAAGGTGTTCCCATGCAAGGTTGTCATCGGTCTCGATAGGTTCCTCGCTCAGGTTTCCGCTGGTCATGACGAGTGCGTGCATACCGCGGGCTTCTGCCGCGGCAAGCAACAGATGCTGAAGCGGTGTATAGGGGAGCATAACGCCAAGCTCAGGAAGGTTGTGCGCGACGGACGGTGCGAGCGCGTTGGGGGAGCCGCCGCTCTCGCAAACGGCACGTCGGCGCAGCAGCACAATGGGGCGAATGCTGCCGGTCAGCAAGCCGCGTTCAACGTCGTTGACATGGCACAGGCGTTCAGCATCGGCAAGGCCGCGCACCATAACGGCAAGCGGTTTGTTGCTGCGGCGTTTGCGGCGGCGAAGCTCGGCTACCGTCTTCTCGTTGGAGGCGTCGCATACCAAGTGAAATCCGCCCAGACCCTTGATGGCGACGATACCGCCGTTGGCCAGCAGCTCAACACAGCGGTCGATAATGGCGTCGCTGGTCTTGCGCGTGGTGCCGACGGTCAGCGACGCGGCGGCTTCGCCGGCCTCGCGCCACGTAATGTGCGGCCCGCAATCAAAGCAGGCATCGGGCTGCGCGTGAAACCGCCGGTCAAGCGGGTCGCCATACTCTGCGGCACAGGTGGGGCACATGGGAAAGCAATCCATCGAGGTGGCCGCTCGGTCATAGGGCAGCGACCGGATGATGGTAAAGCGCGGTCCGCAGTTGGTGCAGTTGATAAAGGGATAGTGAAAGCGTCGGTCGGCGGGGTCGAACAGCTCGTGCAGGCAGTCGTCGCACGTGGCGATGTCGGGCGAGACGAGCGTCGTGTGGGCGGTTTGATCCTGCGATGCCACAATGCGAAAGCCCCGCTCGTTGGCGGCGTCCCAGTCGCCGGGCGCTAGGTCCATAACCTCGACATGCTCCACACGAGCCGCCGCGGGCGCATGCTCGGAAAGCGCGGCGACAAATTCGTCGAGCGCCTCGCTTAGGGCGTGCGCCTCGATATGCACGCCATCGCCCGCGTTAAGCACCCATCCGCAAATGCCATGCGCCATGGCCTCGCGATACACAAATGGCCGCATGCCAACGCCCTGCACAATGCCCGTTACATGGATATGCGCATGTCGCATGCGACCCTCCTTCATCGAGACCTGCCAAAAAGGGACAGGTTTATTTTGGTAGGTAAAACGTTAAACCTGCCAAAACAAACCTGTCCCTTATTGGCAGGTGCGCCGCGCAAAGACCCGCTACAGCCCCAGGCTCTGCTCGGTGGCGGCGCAGGTGAGCTCGCCGTGTTTAACGCCGCGCAGGCCCAGCAGACGGTCAGCCAGCTCGTAGACACGCTCGCCGCGACCCTTGAGCGCCAGAATCTCCAAGCAGTTGTGGTGGTCCAGATGCACGTGCATGGTCGAGACAATCTCGTCGGTGTAGTCGTGCTGCACCTCGTCCAGACGGCGCGTCAGATCGCCGGTATGGTGGTCATAGATCATGGTGAGCGACCCGATGACCTGCTCGTCGGGCGTTCGCATCTGCTCCTTGGCAATGGAGGCGCGAATCAGGTCGCGCACGGCCTCGGAGCGGTTGGCAACGTCGCCGCGGCGCGCGATTTGCTCGTCAAAGCGGCGCAACAGGTCGTCGGGAGCGGTGACCGAAAAACGGACCAGCTCGGAGGCGGAGCCGCTGAGGCGGCAGCCCACGTCGCCGGTCGGCCCGTGCGGATGCTCGTGCTCGCAGGCGTGCTCGTGCTCGGCCACGCTACACCAGCTTTACGGAGCCAACGGAGTTATGGTCGGCCTCGATGGCCTCCTCGTAGCCCTCGAGCACATCGTGCGCCTCGTGGAGCGCCGCCATGACGGCCTCGAGTTTGGCGCCAATGCGCTCCATGTCAAAGTTCTCGGTCGCATGCAGCAGCTGATGGCTCCACTCGTGGGCGAGCTCGATCGTGTCGTCGACCTGTTTGACGCTCATGGCAAGCTGGCTCATGTTCATTCCGACGTCATGCATGGGAATCTCCTTTTGTACGGGTCTAATCAGTGGTTCAGATTCTACTACGCCCGCTTTACGCATCGCCGCATAAGAAAACGGGTGCGAGTCCGTCTGACCCGCACCCGTTCACTGGGGGCTGTTTGTGATTACCATACTATCCGTGGTCGCGGGCGCAACACCCGGCTCTCCGGCGAGCGGCACAAAACCACTCATGGACGGCAACACATGACCGGCGTATTACAGGTGCTTCTCCAGCAGCGCCTGCAGCCTGGCCTTGGGCAGCGCACCGACGGAGCGGTCGATTTCCTCACCGTTCTTAAAGACAATCAGCGTGGGGATGCTCATAACGCCAAACTTCATGGCCAGGTCCTGATTGTCGTCGACGTTGCATTTGGCGACGGTAATCTTGCCGGCCAGCTCGTCGGCCACTTCGTCAACAATGGGCGAGAGCGAACGGCAGGGACCGCACCACGGTGCCCAAAAATCAACCAGCACGGGAAGGCTGCCGTCAACGATGGAATCGAAATTCTCGGGGGTAATCTGCTTAATGTCAGCCATAGTGACCTCCATAGTGCGACGCGGCTCGGCCGCGTAAAACTCAGTACGACCGTGCTTATACCCAACGGCCCGCAATGCAACCACTCGCGGGCGGCTCTTTTATATAATGGTGGGCACGCAAACGATTGGAGAGCGCATGCCCACGTCACAAAGCCAGAAAAAAGAAGCCATCGCCCAGGCGGCCGAGCAGGAGCTCGCATCGCTCGCGGGTCGCGGCGTGCGTATCGCGGGTAACGCGTGCTCGCCGATTGTGCTGGTAAAAGGTGATTTAGACGATGCCGAGCGTGCGGGTGGCGAGCTGGCTGCCGGTTCAGACGGCGCCGCGTTGCGTAAGGCGCTCGGCGCCATCGGTTACGCGCCCGAGGATTTCTGCGTGCTGGCAAGTGTTGCCGGCGCGGGCGACGGGGCGGTTACGATAGGCGAGGACCTGCCGTGCGAGCTGTTCCGCGAGGCGCTCGAGGCCTTGGATCCCGAGGCGGTCCTGCTGCTGGACGATCGCGCGGCCGATACCATGCGCGAGACCTACGCAGACATGCTCGTGGCGATCGACGACTTTGATACCGCCATGCTCAAGCCCGGCTTGGTCGCCCACGTGCAGGGTCGTCGCGTACTCGCGCTCGACGGCTTTGAGGCCGCGCTGACCGACAAGGCCGCCAAGCAGCGCATGTGGGCCTACATCAAGCAGCTGACCCCGGCCGCCGCGCCGCTGTAGCGGACTGGCGCCGGCAAGGCGGTCCTGATGGGTCGAGCGCGGCGCCGACTTGTCGCGCCCTTACATCACTGCGCGAAACTCAAACCGATCGCCGTGAATGCGAAACTGGCAGTTGCCGTTCATGCGCTCGACGGCAAGTTTAATGCTCCTGGTTCCAAAGCCGTGTCCGGTGTGCTCGGCCACGGGCATGCCGTCGACCATGCGCGGCGGGCGCCCAAACGTGTTGGAGACCAAAAGTAGCAGTTGTCCGTCCTCGCAACGCAGGTCCAGATCGACAAATCGCTTGCCCTGGGGAGCGGCGCTTGCGGCGACGATGGCGTTGTCCAGGGCGTTTGAGAGTACGCTAAACAGATCGACGTCGGCTACATGGACGCTCTCGGGCACGGCGGCGCGCAAATCGGCGCTGATGCCGTTTCGGTTGATATCGGAGCTAAATGACGAAAGCACGATATTGACCGTGTCGTTGGCGCAGTAGCGGCGCACAGCGGTGCGGTCGTTTGTCTCGCAGAGCTCGTCGATGCGCTCGAGCGCCTCGTCGATGCGGCCCTCCTCGATCAAAGCCGCAAGGCCGCGCAGGAAGTGCCGCATGTCGTGGCGGAGAACCGAAAGCTCACGTCCAGATTGGCGCCAGGCTTCGAGCTCCTTGATGGCTGCGCTGTCGCGGGTCGCGAGCATCCAGCGCTCGCGCTCGGCGATTTCCTTTGCCTCGTATTCGCGCAGATACACAGTAAGAAACATGAGGTAGAACGCGCAAAGCGCAAACGCCAAAAACTCAACCGTCACCACAGAGCCAGAGTGGAAGAGCGTGGTGTAGACGTTGGTGGCGTAGTCAAAGATGTAATAGACGAGCGGCAGGATGAGCAGAATCTCGAGCTCGGTGGGGGTTTTAACCGCCAGGCGCGGACCGATGTCGCTGGCCCAATGCAGCAGGATTGCAAAGACGACGGCCGTGGTGATAATGCGTGCCGCGTAGTACGCGATTTGCGAGTCGGTGGCGGCGAGCGCGGCGATGCCCATCCAGTTGCTGAACTGGCAGCTCAGATAAGCACTGGTGACGCCCAGCATAACGAGCAGCGGGCTCAGGCGATAGCGCGCGCACAGGTAGATGACGAGCGGCAGATGCACGACGAGCGGATATACCTGACGGGCGAAAAGCTCGCCGCCGACGGCATTGGCGAGGCCGAATGCGCATCCGGTTACGGCGCCGACCATCACCAGCTCAAGCGCATGACGCCGGTTGATCTCGATACCGCAGAGCGCCGCCGAGGCAAAAACGCCAAAAAGCAGGGTCGTTGCGTGGTGGATTGCCCAAAGTACCATCTCGGCCGCAGGGAGCATTAGCGCCTCCCGCTCTCGAACCGTGCCGCAAAGTAGGCATCCTGGAAACCCTGCTTGCAGCTGCGCGCCAGCGGGATGCAAGCGCCCGAGCGCATGACGATATCCGTGCGGTTGAAGTGGTCGATATTGCGCAGGTTGACCTGGTAGCTACGGTGACATTTAAAGAAGTTCGCGTTTTTGGCCAGCTGGTCCTCGATGTTGCGGAACGGCTCGAGCGCTTCGATGTCGCGCCCGTCGCGCAGGTGGAATACCACGTGCTTGTTGCGGGCCTCGGCGTATTCGATATCGGACAGGCGCAGAGCATGGTATCCAAAGGACGTTTTGGTCACGAGCTCATCGGTCGCGTCAGGTCGCATGCTCGAAAGCTCGTCGAGCAGTTGCGCCAGGCGTTCGTACGTTACGGGCTTGAGCAGGTAGTCGAAGGCGCGGACCTCATAGGACTCCAGCGCGAACTCGGGCGATGAGGTGAGGAACACCAGTCGCACGGCTGTATCGGATTGGCGCAACTCCCGCGCGGTGTCCATGCCGTTGACGAGCGGCATGATCATGTCGAGCAGAATGATGTCGGCGCGCGATGCGGCATGGCGGGCCAGCAGGTCCTCGCCGCGCGTGACGAGTGCAACGTCGACCGCCGTGCCCGTCTCGGTCGACCAGCGGTCGATCATCCGGTGCAGTCTATCTAGAAAAGCGACGTCGTCGTCGCAGGCGATGATCTTGAGCATTCGGGCCCCCCTTAGTAGTTCGATTTTGCCACATTGGGTGCGCGCCGCCCGCGGAGGAACACCCCGTTTGCGCCCCACGGTGCGCAACTCGCGCTGAGCGGCAGGGCGTCAGTTTTGACGGCCGCACAATACTCCATGGATACACATGTCAATCGATGCCGGCGGTCGGACGGGGAGTCAGGCCGCCCGCCGGCGCCAAGCGATAGCGAACATTGCGAAAGCATAGGGGTAAGGGGAGCCGTGATGAGGGAGAAGAAGATGGGGATGCGCAGACTTGCTGCTTGCGTGCTGGCTACAGCGCTGGCGCTTGGGGGCGCGGTGACGACGCTCGCCACGCCTACGGTAGCCGAGGCGTATCCGCAGGGCGCGACGCTTCCAATAAGGTCGAAGGATGACCTGTCATACTACGAGAAAGATAAGCCTGTAGTGCTTGAGGCTGGCGAGGACTATGTCCTTGCCGGTAAGGTCGATATTGACTATTACGAGGTTCAAGGCGGCACAGCGGAGAACCCCACCCGCCTGTACTTTAGTAATGACAGCTATCTGGGCGGTCCGCTGACCGTCAAGTGTGACCTTACATCTTCGCAACACCCGCTCTTTGTGCTCAAGGGCGGTTATGTCGAGTTCATCGGTGATTCGGGTGTCCCGACCGAGGTACGCTGCGATGGAAAAACGTTTTTGAGCGATAGCAATGATTACGAAGCGCGTGGAGGTGTCGATAAGCCGAATACGGGCAAGAGCCTCAACCTTTCCGTGAAAAACCTCAAGCTTGTTTCAAGGACCGAGAACAAAGATAACGATCGGGCAATCACGCTCTATGGAACCATGGGTGCGGGGGAGACGGCCAGCTTCACGAACGTGAGTGTCAGCGGTTGGAAATGCTGCAAGAACAGCGCATTCAATGTTGACCAGGGTAATGAAATTTACGAAGCCTCGCCGGCGCCTGTGACTATCAGAGGCAGCCAGGTCGCGGTGGATGCAACGTTTGTCAACTGCACGTTTAAGAATAATAGTGATGACTGCGTCGGCGCCTTGAGCGTGGTCGGGCGGTCGAAGACTCCAAAAGTTACGTTGAACGGCTGCACGTTCGAAAACAACAGTCAGGGAATGATTGCATGCGACGAGATGAAGGTTGAGAGCGGTCATGTGCATGCGGGCAATATTGGCGTCAAAAATGCCATAGTCGCCCTGAATAACTGCAGTATCCGTTCAACAAATAACACGTCATGGAATGGACCCTGCTCTTATATGTTCAATGTGTGGGGTATTCAATATCAGATGCACATGACGAGTGCCATTGCGGTGGCAAAGGATGCGTCGTGCACCATAAACGGTACGGTTATCGACGATTCGTTCGTGTTCCCCTCTGATTATTTCAACGGTCGCGACATAAGAGGTCAGGACGAGAAGCGCTGCGCGGTTTACGCCCTTGGTTCTGTGACACTCGCCGGCAACACGAAGGTCACTACGGCCAAGGCGAAGGGCGTCGATGCGTCCGATGTCGGTAGCTACGGCAAGGTTCACGTCGATAAGTCTTTTACGGGCGAAGCCGTCCTGTCTATCGACGATACCAAGTTCGATCCCGAGTCCAATAGGCAGTATTACTACTATGAGTATGTGGACCTTGGCACGAGCGATCTTTCGCAGGAGGATCTCGCGAGCAGGCTCAAGCTCGCCAACGAAAACCTTGCATACGACGTTACCGATGGCAAGGTCGAGGTTATCCATCGCAAGCACGAGCACGAGTGGACCTATTCCACCAACAAGGATGGGTACAGCATCGCGGCTACGTGCAACGGACAGTATGAGGCCTCGCACTGTGTCTACTCCAGGGATGGCGAGAAGATCTCGCTGATGTCGTCCAAGAGCGGCGACCTGAGCTTTACCTACAACGGCAAGCCGCGCGATGCCGTGCTTGCTACGACTAAGCCGTCTCAAAAGGACAACGCTGTAGCCCAGGGCAAGGTAACGATTGTGAGTGCACGCTTTTACCGTTTCGTGGATGAGAATGACACCGTGGGCATCGAGATGGAAGGGTCGCAGCCGTGCGATGCGGGCACCTATCGCGTGGTGGCGACGGTCGCCATCGAGGGGCAGAACGATGTCACGCTCGAGCGCGTGTTCAAGATCGATGGAATTAAGCTAAGTACTTGCAAGGTCGAGGTGCTCAATAACGACACAGTCAAGAATAACTTGCCAGCGTTCAAGTGGACGGGTGAGAAGATCGCTCCGCAATTTAAGGTGACTACAACGGTAGATGGTGAGACGGTTGACCTCAGGTTGGGTGTGGACTATGAGTTCGATCAAGACCGTGGAGATCGGGACGGTACCGATCCCGGTACGTATAGAACCTGGTTGTGGGGCTTGGGCAACTTTGTTTATGGTCAGAGTTTCTACTGGAGCATCTACGGCACGCAGTTCGAGAATGTTCAGGCCAAGGGCTTTGACGGCACCTATGATGGCAAGGCTCACTCGCCGTCGGTGACGGTCGACAACGCCCCCGAGGGCATGAAGATCGAATATAGCGTCGATGGTGGCTCGCTGTACGAAGACCAAATCCCCTCCTATACCAATGTCACGCGCGATATCTATTACAACGTGTGTGCTGAGACAATTAAGTACCGTATTACCGCACCCGACTACGTGCCGGTGGAGGGCGAGCTTGAGATCAAGATCGCTCCCGCCGATCAGGCCGCTCCCAAGGACGTCAAGACGACGGCCGCGACCGGGCATGCTTTGGCGGATGGCAGCATCGACGGGGTTGATAACACCTACGAGTGGAAAGCCGAGGCCGCCAGCGGCTATCAGTGGATTGCCGAAGGCGAGACGTCGGTTAAGGGCCTCGCCGCCGGCAAATACAGCGTTCGCCTTAAGGCCGACCGTAACCATAACGCCTCCAAGGCCCTGACGGTTGAGGTCAAGGACGGCCCCAAGAAGGCCGACGGTAGCGGTTGGAAGCACGACGATACCGAGCACTGGAACACCTGCACCTGTCGCAAGGAGGACGTTGACCGCGCAAAGCATGACTTTGAGTGGGTCGTCGACCAGGACGCTACGGCCGATAAGCCCGGTTCCAAGCACGAGCACTGCAAGACGTGCGGCTACGAGCGCGAGTCTGTCGAGATTCCCGCCTTCGGTATTACCGGCTACTCGGGTATCTACGATGGCGAAAAGCACGGCGTGACGGTTAACGCCGAGACCGTCGCATCTATCCAGTATCGCGAGAAGGGCGAGAAGAAGTGGAGCGACGAGTCTCCGCTCATCTGCGATGCTGGCTCCAAGACCGTCGAGTTTAAGGCGGCGCTCACGTCTGGCGACACCTGCGAGGGCGAGGTCGAGCTTAAGGTCGATCCCCGTCCGGTAACGGTGAAGCCCAAGGATGCTTCGAAGGTGTACGGTTATGACGATCCGGACTTTGAACTCGAGGCCGTCGAGGGCTCGATCATCAAGGGCCACCCGCTCTCTTGGTTCAAGATTCGCCGTGAGGCCGGCGAGAACGTGGGCACCTATACGCTGACGATCGAGGAGAGCGAGGTCGGCGACAAGTGGGACAAGATCCAGAGGGCGAACTATGCTCCGACGCTCCAGACCGGCACGTTCGAGATCACCAAGCGCAAACTTGGTGTTGACTGGAAGATCGGAACGTATGTCTATGACGGCAAGCCTCAGGGCCCCGAGATTGTAATCAGCCATGTTGTCAAGGGTGACGAAGGCAAGGTTTATTATGCGACCGAGGGCGCAACGGCTGTCGATGCCGGTGACTATAAGGCGAAGGTGACGGGCCTCGCCGGTGACCCTGAGGTCATCAAGAACTATGTCCTTCCTGACAAATTCCTGGAGACGGGCTATACGATCTACAAGGCAGAGCAGGAGAAGCCCCAGGGGTTGAAGGCCACCGCCGAGACCATCCGTGGCAAGTGCGACGGCAAGATTGAGGGCGCGCGCGGTCATGTTGCCTATCGCCTGTTCCGCACCCAAGCTGGGGACGCCAATGGCGAGACCATGGTTTCCGAGGACGGCAAGATCGAGAATCTTGCCGCCGGCGACTACCAGGTCTGGTATGCCGAGACCGATAACTACAAGCCGTCCACGCCTGTGGAAGTGCACGTCGGTCAGGGTAAGTACTTGTCTGTTACCCCTTCTGATAAGAATGACACCTACTCGATAGCGTGGCATAGCCCGAACGAATATCTTCAGTGGCACGCAAGTGTGGAGTTCTCGGTAAAGATCTCCGATGGCTACTACGCGGGCGATGACTTTGCCGTCAAGGCAAACGGCGTGGTTCTTGAGAAGGGTGAGGATGGAAAGTACGTCTTGAGCAATGTCGAGGAGAAGACAATCATCACCGTCGAGGGCGTGCGCAAGCACGAGGCTGTGAGCGATACGTGGATCTCTAACGACAATACGCACTGGCACGAGTGCACTTGCGGCGGCAAGATCGACGAGGCTGCGCATACCTTTAAGTGGTTTGTCGACAAGAATCCCACGGCGACCGAGGCCGGCTCTAAGCATCAGCAGTGCACGGTCTGTGGACACGCGTTGCCCGCAGTCGAGATTCCGGCTGCCGCCATCGTTGGCTACTCCGGCGAGTACAACGGCGCGTATCACACGGTCGATGCGAAGAGTCTGCCCGAGGGCGCGACGGCCCAGTACAGCACCGATGGCAAGAACTGGTCCCCCGAGGCCCCCAAGATCCGCGACGCCGGCAAGTTGACCGTTTTCTACCAGGTGACGATTGATGGTGCGAAGGCCGAGGGCGAGGTTACGCTCGAGGTCAAACCACGCGCAATTACGATCGCGGCCGACGACTCCTCCAAGACGTATGGCGATGTCGACCCCGTGTTTACGTGGGCGATCACATCTGGCAAGCTCGTCAAGGGCGAGTCTCTCGAGGGCATCACTGTTAAGCGCGATGCCGGCGAGGACGTGCGCGAGGGCGGCTATGCCCTGAACGTGACGCAGGCCAAGGATGCCAACCCCAACTACGACGTTGCCTGCGAGGCCGGCGTGTTCACCATTAACCGGCGCCCGCTCACCGTGACGTGGGGCACCAGCGAGTTCGTCTACGACGGCGAGGAGCACTGCCCCGAGGCGAAACTCGGCAACGTGATCGGCAAAGACGAGCTTGGCGCGACCGTCGAGGGCTCCCAGACCGAGGCCGGCGCCTCGTACACGGCGACCCTCACCGTGCTGACGGGCAAGGCCGCTGGCAACTATGTGCTGCCGCCCGAGGGCCTGACGTGCGACTTCTCCATCAAGAACGCCGCCCAGGACGCGCCGAAGGTCCAGGCCGAGGCCGAGACCGTGAGCGGCAGGCGTGACGGTAAGATCGCGGGCGTCAACGCGACGATGGAGTGGCGCGCCAAGGGTGCCGCCGAGTACCAGGCCGTGGGCGAGGGCGTGACCGAGCTCAAGGATCTCGCCGCCGGTGTGTACGAGGTTCGCTACCAGGCTAAGGCTAACTACGATGTTTCCTCTGTTACCGAGATCACCGTGGCTGCCGGCCGCAAGCTGGTCGTGGCGCTGCCGACTAACCAGCAGGGCTACACGCTTACCGCGACGGCAACCGAGCTCGACTGGCACGGCTCCGCAACGCTTACCGTGAGCATCGACAGCGCGTACTTTGCGGGCAAGGGCTACGCCGTCAAGGTCGACGGTAAGGCCATCGAGCTCTCCGACAAGGGCACCTATGAGCTCAAGGATGTCGAGGGCGACGTGAATGTGACGGTCGAGGGTGTCCTCAAGCACGAGCCCGACGGCACGGGCTGGGCGCACGATGCCAAGAATCATTGGCATGTCTGCCGCTGCGGCGACATCATCGACAAGGCGGAGCACACCTTTGAGTGGGTCGTCGACTGGCCGGCGACTGTCGAGGCCAAGGGTGAGAAGCATCAGGAGTGCACCGTCTGCCACGAGAAGGGCAAGACTGAGGAGATCGCGATTCTGGTACCCGAGATCATCGACGGTAAGGGCCAGACGATGGTGGTTGACGCCGCCAAGGACCTGAGCTTCCGTTCGAGCGCACCGCTCGCGTTCTTCCAGAAGGTACTGGTCGACGATAAGGAGGTCGCGGCCGAGAACTACGTGCTCACCGAGGGCTCTACGATCGTGACGCTCAAGGCGAGCTTCCTGAATACGCTCGGCGTGGGCGAACACAGGCTGAGCGTGGTCTCGACCACGGGCACGGCCGAGACGACCTTTACCGTTGCCGAAGCCGCCAAGCCCGCTCCTGGCCAGACCACCACGACTACGACTTCCAAGCCTAAGAAGAGGGCTAGCAAGGAGGCGTTGCCTGAGTCTGGCGACAGCACTTATGTCGTCGCGGGCGCCGTACTCGCTGCCGGTGTGGCAGTCCTGCTGCTGGCGTGGGCCATCATGAAGCGCCGCGCTTAACCGCGCACCAGCTCCCAGCGGGTCCGGATCGAGCGATCCGGACCCGCTTTTATGCCCACCGCCTTCGGACCAAGATAAAACGGGCCGCTCGAACCGTGTGGCAGATCCATTTTCGACTGTCCTCAGCTTGCCAGTTCGAAAATGGACCCGCCCCAAGATTGAATCCTTATTCCAACTTTACACCTGGCTTTACAGCTGTCTTGTCAGCTGTAAAGCCAGGTGTCATACTAAAGCCCCAAGATTCGCCAAAAGAGAGGGGCCTTGATGGCGCAGAGCGCGAACATGGATGCATCGGAGCTTGCACGCGATATCGCGGCCGGCCTGGCATCGGCAACGACGGCAACGGAGCGCGCGGCACTGGTGCCCGCAGAGCTCGTCGAGGCCATTCATCAGCTAAAAACCCAACGTGACGCAGTGATCCTGGCGCACTATTATGTGGCGCCCGAGGTTCAGGCTGTGGCCGATTTCGTCGGCGACAGCTTCTACCTGGCAAAGCTCGCCAAGAGCCTGCCGCAGCAGACTATCGTGCTGTGCGGCGTGGAGTTTATGGGCGAGAGCGTCAAGCTGCTCAATCCCACCAAGACCGTGCTGCTGCCCGAGCCGGGCGCGGACTGTCCCATGGCGCACATGGTCAAGCACGAGACGGTCGACGCGGCGCGCGCCGAATATGGCGACGACCTGGCCGTGGTGTGTTACGTCAACTCGACGGTCGAGATCAAGAGCTGGAGTGACGTGTGCGTTACCAGCTCTAACGCCGTCAAGATCGTCTCCGAGCTGCCGCAGCAGCACATCTTGTTCATTCCCGACCAGAACCTGGGCCGCTTTGTGGCCGAGCAGGTGCCCCAAAAGCACGTCATCCTCAACAACGGCTACTGCCCGCGCCATCACATCATCACCGTCGAGCAGATCGTCGACGCACAGGAGGCGCACCCCGATGCGCTCGTGCTGGCGCACCCCGAGTGCAAGGCCGACGTTCTGGCCGAGGCCGACTACATCGGCTCCACTGCCGGCATTATCAAGTATGCCGAGGGGTCGGACGCGAGCGAGTTCATCATCGTGACGGTCCGCGGCGTGCTCTACGAGCTCGAGCGGCGCTGCCAGGGCACCGGCAAAAAGTTCTACTTCCCCGCGGTGCAGCCCACCTGCGTCAACATGGATCTCATCACGTTCGAAAAGCTCGTGCGCTGCCTGGAGACGGGCGAGGGCGAGGTGCAGATCGGCGTGTCGGATGAGGCCGCCGACCAGGCCAAGCTCACGCTCGACCGCATGCTCGAATACGCGGCGCGCTAAGGCAATGTGACATGAGGGACCATCCCTTATGTCACATTACAAGGGAGAGGATTCCTGTGGAAACCAAACAATGCCCCGACATGGAGTGCGACGTCGTCATTGCCGGTTGCGGCGTGGCGGGCCTATACGCGGCCCTCAATCTGCCGACGAGCACGCGCGTGATCATGCTCTCCAAGGGCGCTGTCGACGAGTGCGATTCGATGCTCGCGCAGGGCGGTATCTGCGTGCTTCCCGAAGGCTCTGACTACGACGCCTTCTTTGAGGACACCATGCACGCCGGCCACTACGATAACCGCCGTGAGAGCGTCGACATCATGATCCGCTCGAGCCGCTCGGTCATCAACGACCTGCTGGCCATGGGCGTGGACTTTGAGCGCAAGGCCGACGGCAGCCTCGACTTTACCCGCGAGGGTGCGCACAGTCGCCCGCGCATCGCCTTCCATGCCGACATTACGGGCAAGGAAATCACGACCAAGCTCCTCCAGGCCGTTCGCAAGCTGGATAACGTGCAGATTTTGGAGCACGTGGCCATGACCGACATTCTGACGGGCGAGCGTGATGGCGCCACGGCGTGCCTCGGCGTCGTCGCCGTTCCCGTGGACGAGGACAACTCGGTTCGCCCCGCCGACGAGCTGGCAAATGCCGCCGAGGGCGTGCATGCCGGCGAGCCGTTTAAGATCCATGCCCGCCATACGCTGTGGGCGACAGGCGGCATCGGCGGTGTATACGACCACTCGACCAACTACCCGCAGCTCACCGGCGATGCCTGCTACATTGCCCAGGAGCATGGCATTAAGATGGAGCACCTGGACTACGTGCAGATTCACCCCACGGGACTGTTCTCGCCGCAGCCGGGCCGCACCTTCCTGATCAGCGAGAGCTGCCGCGGCGAGGGCGCGATTTTGCTTAACGCCGCCGGCGAGCGTTTTACCGATGAGCTTCAGCCGCGCGACGTTGTCGCCGCCGCTATTCGCGAGCAGATGAAGCAGGATGGTACCGAGCACGAGTGGCTGAGCTTTGCCCCCGTTGAGCGCGACGTGGTGACCGGACACTTTGCCAACATTCGCGCACGCTGCCTGGAGGACGGCCGCGACATCTTGGACGAGCCCATTCCCGTCACGCCCACGCAGCACTACTTTATGGGCGGCGTGTGGGTCGACAAGGACGGCCGCACCTCGATGCCCGAGCTCTACGCCGCCGGCGAGACGGCCTGCAACGGCGTTCACGGCAAGAACCGCCTTGCATCAAACAGCCTGCTCGAGGCGCTGGTCTGGGGTCGTCGCGCCGCGTGGCACATGCGTACCGGCCAGTCGCTCGCCGTGGAGCAGGCGGGCGAGCCCGCGCTCGACGGCCGTCATCGCGCCCTGAGCGCCGACACCCTGGCAATCGATGATTTGGCCCGTGCCGCCGGCACGCAGGCCGTGGAGGAGTAGACCATGAACCCCATTACCATGAAGCTCGTCGTCGATGATCTGATTCTGCAGGCTCTGCGCGAGGACATTACGTTTGAGGACGTGAGCACGGCGAGCGTGTGCCCCACGGCGCGTCCCGCCACGGTGGAGCTCATCGCCAAGGCCGATGGCATCATCGCGGGCCTGGATGTGTTCGCTCGCACCTTTGAGCTGCTGGATTCGCAGAGCTCGGTGCTGTTTGACGTTGCCGATGGCGACGAGGTGCACGCCGGCGACCATGTGGGCCAGGTACGCGGCGATGCGCGCGTGCTGCTTTCGGGCGAGCGCGTGGCGCTCAACTACCTGCAGCGCATGAGCGGTATCGCTACCTATACGCACCAGATGGCTGCGGCGCTCGAGGGCACCAAGACCGTGCTCGTCGACACGCGCAAGACCACGCCGGGTATGCGCGTCTTCGAGAAGGCCGCGGTCGAGATCGGCGGCGGCAGCAACCACCGCTACAACCTGTCGACGGCCGTCATGCTCAAGGACAACCACATCGATGCCGCCGGCGGCGTGACGCGTGCGATAGAGATGGCGCGCGCCCATGCATCGTTTACCGCGACGGTCGAGATCGAGTGCGAGAACCTGGACATGGTGCGCGAGGCCGTGGAGGCCGGCGCCGATATCATCATGCTCGACAACATGACCCACGATGACATGGCTGCCGCGATTGAGCTTATTGCCGGTCGCGCCAAGACCGAGTGTTCGGGCAACGTGGATGCCAGCAATATCCGTGCGCTTGCCGACCTGGGCGTTGACTTTATTAGCTCGGGAGCGTTGACGCACTCTGCGCCGATTCTCGACCTCTCGCTTAAGCACCTGCGTCTGCTGGACGGTAAATAATGGACGCCCGCGAGCGTCGCCGTGCCATCATGGGCGTGCTCGAGCGAGCCAAAGACCCCGTCTCCGGCAGTACGCTTGCTCGCGAGGTGCGTGTGAGCCGCCAGGTTGTCGTGCAAGACATCGCCCTGCTGCGTGCCGATGGGCACGATATCGTGGCGACCAATCGCGGCTACGTGCTGCAGGAGGCCCCCAGCAGCCCCGCCGTGCCCGCGCGCCTGGTCAAGGTTCGCCATAGCATGGAGCAGGCAGGCGATGAGCTCACGAGTATCGTCGACGCCGGAGGCGCCGTGCTCAACGTGATCGTCAATCACCGCGTGTACGGTAAGATCACGGCCGACCTGGACATCCGCAATCGTCGCGATGTTGAGCGCTACCTGCACGATATCGAGAGCGGCAAAAGCTTTCCACTACTAACGGTGACGAGCGGCTATCACTTCCATCGCATCGCGGCAGAGGATGAGCAAACCCTCGACGAGATCGAGGCTATGCTCAAGGAGAAGGGCTATCTGGCGGACCTGATGCCCTACGAAGACGATCTATCGTAGCCGACGCTGCAAACGCCCCTAAGCGGCAATCTGACGTTCAATCGTCGGTCGCGTACAAAAGTACGCTTCCCTCCTCTTTCACGTCACCTTACTCGCTTAGGGGCGCTTTCGCTGATTTATGCTCAACCTGCGACGGTGCCAAATTAGCTATCCGCACAAAAAAGAGGCCTCTGCGGCGATGCGGAGGCCTCCTTTTTGTTTGTGCACGGTGTACTTTTGAGTGTGTGCAGGTGGAAGAGCTGTTACTCCTCGACGATCTCGGTGATCGCGCCGGCGGGGCAAGCGTCCTGGCAAGCGCCACAGGCGACGCAGGAGTCCTCGTCAGCAACGGTAGCGACGTCCTGGAGCTCCAGAACGCCAGCGGGGCAGGAGTCGACGCAAACGCCACAAGCGATGCACTCGTCGGCATCAATTACGGGATGAGCCATGGTAGTTTCCTCTCTGTTGACCGACGCTACAGGCGATGCGCGCCGGTTTGATTCGGGCAAAAACATACCACGTGAGCGATCGTTTGCAATACCCTCTGGCCGGTATCTTCATACCATTCGCCGAGTATGCCAAGGCTTACTAAGAAACGCACAGGTGAGGCTGGTGAGCTGTGCAGATGTTAGCTAAAGGTGACTCGAATTATTGAGCAATTGAGTGGGCTTTCGGAAAGCGCATCCCGTTATCTGGCCGAAAAACGGGTCGCAGTTTCCGGTTGGGCCCGCTAGCGGAAACTACGACCCGGTATCAGCTCTCAAAACGGGATATGGTTTCCGGTTGAGCCTTCAGACGGAAACTACGACCCGGAATCCACACTCAAACCGGGACGAGCTTTCCGTAAAGCAGCCCCAGGCACCCCCGGCCCAAACCTCAGCCATCTCTACATAGATCTCGATAGATTTGCCGAGAACTCAATCAGCGCATTTACCTGCGCATTCGAGAACCTAAACTCTAAGTGATAAGAAATCTTATATGAATTGACTTAGATTTTGTATATTCCGGTCCATAAGGGGATACACTACATCCTGAAAGACAAACCGAAAGACCGCTTGGCAGACCGCCGAGTCGGTGCAAACGCACAAGAGAGAGGGAATTTCTAATGGGCAAGATTCTTGGTATCGACCTTGGTACTACTAACTCCGCAATGGCCGTTCTCGAGGGCGGTTCTCCGACCATCATCGTGAACGCCGAGGGCGACCGCACCACCCCGTCTGTCGTGGGCTTCCGTGCCGACGGTGATCGCGTCGTGGGCAAGGCCGCTAAGAACCAGGCGGTCACCAACCCCAAGAACACCGTGTTCTCCATCAAGCGCTTCATGGGCCGCAAGTACTCCGAGTGCACCTCCGAGCTCAAGACCGTGCCGTATGAGGTCAAGGAGGGCCAGGGTGGCCGTGCCGTCGTCGACATCGAGGGCAAGGAATACACCGCCGAGCAGGTGAGCGCCATGACGCTCGCAAAGATGAAGGCCGACGCCGAGAAGTATCTGGGCGAGACCGTCACCGACGCCGTCATCACCGTCCCGGCCTACTTCAACGACGCCCAGCGTCAGGCCACCAAGGACGCCGGTAAGATCGCCGGCCTCAACGTTAAGCGTATCGTCAACGAGCCGACCGCTGCCGCTTTGGCCTATGGCCTGGACAAGCAGGGCTCCGACCAGCGCATCCTGGTCTTCGACCTGGGCGGCGGTACCTTCGACGTCTCCATCCTCGACCTCGCCGACGGCGTGTTTGAGGTTCTGTCCACCTCGGGCGACAACCACCTGGGCGGCGACGACTGGGATCAGCGCGTCATCGACTGGATGGCCGATAAGTTCCAGCAGGAGAACGGTGTCGACTTGCGTCAGGACCCCATGGCCCTGCAGCGTCTGAAGGAGGCCGCCGAGAACGCCAAGAAGGAGCTCTCCGCCGCCCAGCAGTCCACTATCAACCTGCCGTTCATCACCATGAACCAGTCCGGCCCGCTGCACCTCAACTACACGCTGACCCGCGCCGAGTTCGAGAAGATCACCCGCGACCTGCTCGAGCGCTGCAAGCAGCCTGTCACCAACGCCCTGCGCGACGCTAACCTTAAGCTCTCCGATCTGACCGAGGTCATCCTCGTCGGCGGCTCCACCCGTATGCCCGCCGTCCAGGAGCTCGTCAAGACCATGACCGGCAAGCAGCCCAACATGTCCGTGAACCCCGACGAGGTCGTTGCCGACGGCGCTGCCGTCCAGGGCGGCGTGCTCACCGGCGACGTCGAGGGCATCCTGCTGCTCGACGTTACCCCGCTGTCGCTGGGCGTCGAGACCATGGGCGGCATCATGACCAAGATGATCGACCGCAACACCACGATTCCGACCTCTAAGACCGAGGTCTACTCCACCGCTGCCGACAACCAGACCAGCGTCGAGATCAACGTGCTCCAGGGCGAGCGCGAACTTGCCCGCGACAACAAGTCGCTCGGTAAGTTCCAGCTGACCGGTATCCCGGCTGCCCGCCGCGGCGTGCCGCAGATCGAGGTCACCTTCGACATCGACGCCAACGGCATCGTCAAGGTCTCCGCTAAGGACAAGGGCACCGGCAAGGAGCAGCAGATCACCATCTCCGGCTCCACCGCTCTGTCCGACGAAGAAGTCGATCGTATGGTCAAGGACGCCGAGGCTCATGCCGAGGAGGACAAGAAGCAGAAGGAAGAGGTCGAGGTCCGCAACCAGACCGACAGCCTGTGCTACTCCACCGAGCAGACCCTCAACGAGCTGGGCGACAAGGTTTCCGCCGACGTGAAGTCCAAGGCTGAGGCCGCTATCGCCGATGCCAAGAAGGCGCTCGAGGGCTCTGACGTCGAGGCCATCAAGGCCGCTGGCGAGTCCCTGCAGTCCGTGGCCTACGAACTGGCTCAGGTTGTCTACGCCGACGCTCAGCAGCAGACCGACGGTTCCGCCGGCGCCCAGCCTGCCGACGATGACGTCGTCGACGCCGACTACGAGGTTGTGGACGACGAGGACAAGTAATCATGTCCGCCCGTAAAGCTCGCACGGAGGCGGCTGCCGTTGGAGCCGCCCCCGTTGACTCTGAGGAGAAGGACGTGAAGATTCCCGTAGAGGCCGTCGACGATACCGAGGCCAACGAGGCCGAGGCCGCCGAGGCTGTCGAGAACCAGGTAGAGGATTCCAACAAGGAGGCGACGATGACCGAGGACGAGATGGTGGAAGCCGCTATCCGCGCCGGTGAGGAAGCCGCCGACAACGACTTTAAGCTCAAGTTCGAGCAGGCCCAGAAGGAGCTTGCCGATGTGCGCAATGAGCTCGATGCCGCGGCAGAGGCTCAGAAGGCTGCCGAGGACAAGGCGAAGGACGCCACCGAGCGCACCGCCCGTCTGCAGGCCGACTGGGAGAACTTCCGTCGCCGCACCGCCAGCGAGCGTATCGCCGAGCGTGAGCGCGCGACCGAGAAGCTCGTCACTGCGCTGCTGCCGGTGGTCGACGATATCGAGCGCGCGATCGACCATGCCCGCAGCCAAGAGCTTGCCGACGACTTTAAGCAGTTCGTCGACGGCGTCGACGCGGTGCATGCCAAGCTACTCGATGTGTTTGCGCACGAGGGCGTTGAGCCCATCGACCCCAAGGGCGAGGCGTTCGATCCGCTCGAGCACCAGGCTGTGGGTCGCGTCGAGGACTCGTCGCAGTACGACGAGACCGTCAACGACGTGTACCAGAAGGGCTACCGCATGGCGGACCGCATCCTGCGTTCCGCGATGGTGACGGTGACCTACGGTGGCGAAAAGCGCCCCGCACCGGAGCCCGAAGCGGCGCCCGAGGATGCTGCGGCCGATACGGCCGAGAGCACCGAGGAGTAATTGAGAAGGGCCCCGGGGCAACACCCGGGGCCCTTTCTGGCCTAGTGCCATATGAAAGCATGAGCCGTCGTCTGCATGGACGGCGGACGTAACAGGAGAGGAGCTACGATGGCTGCAGGCAAAACCTTCTATGACATCCTGGGCGTATCCAAGAGCGCCTCCGACAAAGAGATCAAGAGCGCGTTTCGCAAGCTCGCGCAAAAATATCACCCCGACGCCGGCGGCGACGAGGCCAAGTTCAAGGAGATCAGCGAGGCCTACGAGACGCTTTCGGACGAGAAGAAGCGCAAAGAGTACGACCAGATGCTCATGTTTGGCGGCATGCCGGGCGCAGGCGGCGCGTATGGCGGCGGCTACGGTGCCGGCGCGGGTGCCAGCGGCTGGGGCGACATCTTCGACAGCATCTTTAGCGGCAACGGCGCCTGGGGCAGCGATTGGGGCTCGGGCTTTGCCGGGGCTGCGGGCGCTGCCGGTGCCGGCGCGGGTCGCAGCCGCGCTCGCAAGGGCGGCGACCTGTCGCTGACCGTCGATGTGACGGCCGAGGACGCGTTTCGCGGCGTGACGCACAAGGTCACCTATCGCATTCCCTCGACAGGCGAGCAGCAGACCATTACGGTCTCGGTGCCCGCGGGCGCGGTCGACGGCGGCAAGCTACGCTACAAGCGTCGCGGCGAGTATGGCGTCGCCGGTGGCGAGCGCGGCGACCTGGTCGTGACCACGCATGTGGAGGAGCACCCGCTGTTTAAGCGCAAAGGCGCCGACGTGACCATGGAGGTACCGGTCTCGGTCTACGAGGCGGCGCTCGGCTGCACGGTGGACGTGCCCACGCCCGGCGGTGCGACGGTCCGTTTGAAAGTGCCTGCGGGTACCCAGACGGGCAAGAAGTTCCGCTTTAAGGAGATGGGGGCGCCCGACGTTAAGCACCGTGGCCGTACGGGCGCGCTGCTCGTCGAGATCAAGGTACAGGTTCCCACGAACCTATCCGATGACGAGCGCGATGCCATGACCAAGCTGCGCGAGGCCGACACGCGCGACTACCGCGAGAAGGTCAACCGTTACAAGGCGACGTTCTAGGGCGGTCGCGGTGCACGCCCACGCCCGCGGGCTTATGATGGACGATAACGAGACGGAAAGGGGTCAGGTAGCATGGCCGAGGACAATAGGAACAAACCGCTGTACATGATCAGCGTGGCGGCCGAGCTGACCGGCATGCATCCGCAGACTCTGCGCGTCTACGAGTCCAAGGGTCTGGTGAACCCCCAGCGCTCGGGCGGCAACACGCGCCTGTATTCGCGTGCCGATATCGAGCGCCTGGAGCTCATCAACCAGCTGACCGACGAGGGCATCAATCTTGCCGGCGTGGTGCGCATCCTCGATATGAAGGAGCGTGCCGAGGAGCGCGAGCGCGAGAACGAAAAGCTCCGCGCCCGCATGCGCCAGCTCGAGGACGAGCTGCACGAGTACAAGATGCAGAAGAAGATCACCTCCCTGGCCCCGCGCGATGGCTCGGTTAATCCCGAACAGGTCATGCGCAAGCTACTGGGAGCCGGCGGGGATCTCTAGGTTCCGCCGTTCTAACGAACGGCGGACCGGTCGACGCTGCGCGCCGCCCAGGGCGACAATTTGTCATTCAAAAGGCAAGGCATGACCAGAAGGTCTATGCCTTGCCTTTTTCATGCCAACTTGTTCGCTCTGGACGTCGCTCGCTGTCCGTCCTCTACCTGCGGCGTTGCCATGGTCCGGATGCGGCACTTGGGGACGTTCCTCACTTTGGAAATGCGGCCCGCTCGCTGTCCATCCTCTACCTGCGGCGTTGCCTTGCTCCGAATGCGGCCCGCTCGCTGCCGTTGCCAGAGTAGTCATTGGGGACGTTCTTAAATGACTAGTCGAAAGGGACGCTCTTGCACCAAATCTGCTGACCCACATCGGGCTCGTCCTGTACTTTACCGAGATAAAGTGAACGTGCAGATTCGTAACCCATTCGCAACCGTTCTATGGCACGATATTGAACGAATGCATGCTATGCGCCCAAATTTTTTGGGCAGAGTGGGAGACAGTATGGTCAAGCTGTACGAGGACGGCATCTACCTGCGCGGCGGCAGCGAGGTTGTGCCTGCGGCCGAGGCTGCCGAGCGCGGTATTACGCAGACGCCCGAGGATGCCAAGCGCGGCACCATCGCGTATTCGATCCTCCAGGCACACAATACGTCCGGCGACCCCGAGGCGCTCAAGATTCGCTTCGATGCCATGGCGAGCCACGACATCACCTTTGTCGGCATCATCCAGACGGCGCGCGCCTCGGGCATGGAGCAGTTCCCGCTGCCCTACGTGCTCACCAACTGCCATAACTCGCTGTGCGCCGTGGGCGGCACCATCAACGAGGACGACCACGTCTTTGGCCTTTCCGCGGCCAAAAAGTACGGCGGCATCTTCGTTCCGCCGCACATCGCCGTCATCCACTCCTTTATGCGCGAGAACTTCGCCGGTTGCGGCAAGATGATCCTGGGCTCCGACTCGCACACCCGCTATGGCGCCCTGGGCACCATGGCCGTGGGCGAGGGCGGCGGCGAGCTGGCAAAGCAGTTGCTGCGCGACACCTACGACGTTGCCTATCCCGGCGTCGTCGCTATCTACCTCACGGGCGCCCCGCGTCCCGGCGTCGGCCCGCACGACGTGGCGCTCGCCATCATCCGTGCCGTCTTTGCCAAGGGCTATGTCAAGAACAAGGTCATGGAGTTTGTGGGCCCCGGCATCGCGAGCATGACGACCGATTACCGCAACGGCGTCGACGTCATGACCACCGAGACCACCTGCCTGTCGAGCATCTGGGCCACCGACGAGGACACGCACGCGTTTTTGGCCATGCACGGTCGCGGCGACGACTACCGCGAGCTCAAGCCCGCCGATGTCGCCTACTACGACGGTTGCGTCGAGGTCGATCTGTCGAGCATCAAGCCCATGATCGCGCTGCCATTCCATCCTTCCAACGGCTTTGAGATCGAGGAGCTCAACGAGAACCTCGAGGACATCCTGCATGAGGTGGAGCTCGAGGCCGCCAAGATCGGCGAGGGCAAGACGCACTTTAGCCTGCTCGACAAGATCGTCGACGGCAAGCTTCACGTGCAACAGGGCGTTATCGCCGGCTGCTCGGGCGGCAACTACGACTCCGTGGTCCAAGCTGCCCGCGTGCTCAAGGGCGCCAACACCGGCTGCGGCGAGTTCTCGCTGTCGGTCTATCCCACGAGCCAGCCCGTGGCGCTCGAACTTACGCGCCGTGGCTATATCTACGACCTTATGGAGGCCGGCGCGATCGTGCGCACGGCGTTCTGCGGTCCGTGCTTTGGCGCCGGCGACACGCCTGCCAACAACGGCCTTTCGATCCGCCACACCACGCGCAACTTCCCCAACCGCGAGGGTTCCAAGCCGGGCAATGGTCAGCTGAGCGCCGTGGCCCTAATGGACGCTCGCTCCATTGCGGCGACGGCCGCCAACGGCGGCGTCCTGACGCCGGCGACCGACCTGCCCGAGGAGACTTGGGACGAGGCCTGCGAGTACACCTTTGACGACGCGCCGTATAAAAAGCGCGTGTACTGGGGCTTTGGCAAGGCCGAGCCTGCCGACGAGCTGGTCGAAGGCCCCAACATCAAGCCGTGGCCCGCGATGGAGCCTCTCGGCGACGATATCCTGCTCAAGGTGTGCTCCAAGATCATGGACCCGGTCACCACGACCGACGAGCTCATTCCCTCGGGCGAGACGAGCTCCTTCCGCTCCAACCCGCTGGGCCTGGCAGAGTTTACGCTCAGCCGCCGCGATCCGGCCTACGTGGGTCGTTCCAAGGAGGTCGACGCCGTGGAGAAGCGCCGCGTTGCCGGCGAGGCGGCGGGCGATCTGGCGGCACTCGATGCCGAGCTTGCCGGCGTGTTTGAGGCGCTGGCCGGCGCCGGCGTCGTGGCCGATGCCAAGGCGACCGAGTACGGCTCCATGCTCTATGCCAAGAAGCCCGGTGACGGTTCTGCCCGCGAGCAGGCCGCGAGCTGCCAGCGCGTGATTGGCGGTCTGGCCAACATCGTCCACGAGTACGCCACCAAGCGCTATCGCTCCAATGTGATGAACTGGGGCATGGTGCCCTTCCAGATGGAGGCCGAGCCCAACTTTGAGGTGGGCGACTACGTCTTTGTGCCGGGTATCCGTGCCGCGCTCGATGGCGACCTGCAGAACATCGCCGCCTACGTGGTGCGCGTCGACGGTGCGGTCGAGCAGATTGAGCTCTACATTGCCGATATGACGGCTGAGGAGCGTGCCATCGTCAAGGCCGGCTGCCTGATCAACTACAACAAGTTCAAGGCCGCTGCCGAGTAACGCACTTAATTGTCCGCCCGGGGCTTATCCTTTCCCGCCCGCTCACGCGCTTCGCGAGGGTCGCGTTCGGGAAAGGATAAGCCCCGGGCTACATTTCTGCGTTCTCGTTGGGTCTTGAGGGACGCTAATAAATAGACTTGCTTGATGCCGCCTCTGTTAATGGGGCGGCTTCTTTTTGTCGAGAACCGCCACAAAGGGGGCAGGCACCTTTGTGGCGGTTCTCGGTTTGTCTCGACCTGTAACATCTTGGCCGCTAAAAGTGGGCCTGGTGTTACAGATTTAGATTTTCGATTCGGGTGTCTTCTGTTCGTCTCGATTTGTAACAGATAGAGTTCTATTTGACGAGTAGATGTTACAGATTGAGACAAACGGGTGCCGCTGGTCATTTCATCTTGATTTGTAACATCTGGAGCCATAAACAGCCGCTAGATGTTACAGATTGAGATAGTAAGGGGACGAGGCCGCAGCGGGTGAGCGTGCCTGCTCCCTATCTCTTAATCACTCAGAAAATCTTATATATAGAGACTTAGATTTGTGTATAAGATCGTACAAAGCTGGCAACAATACTTCTCGGACAACGTGAAGCCGCCCCGTAGGGCGGCCGCCCCAAGAGAGGTGATTCCATGAGAATCGATAAGCTAGCAATGACGTCGCGCGAGGCGTTGCAGACCGCCATGAGCACGGCTGCCGACGCACAGGCCGGCGCGGTGGAGCCGATTCACCTGCTGTCCGCCCTGCTCGGTGCCGGCGAGCGCAATATCTCCGTGATTATCGAGCGCATCGGCGCCGACCCAGCCCAGCTTGCACACTCCACGCAAGATGCCATCGACCGCGCACCCAAGGTTTCGGGCGAGGGTCAGCAGATGGGCCTGTCCAACGAGCTCGTCCGCGTCATCGAGAAGGCCGAGAAAAAGGCCACCAAGATGGGCGACAGCTTTGTAGTGACCGAGCATCTGCTGATGGCGCTTGCCGAGGACAAAGGTGAGGCGGGCCGCGTGCTGCGCGACGCCGGCGTTACCAAGGAGCGTATCGAGCAGGTCTACGAGGAGTTGCGTGGCGATGACCGCGTGACGTCCGCCGAGGACAAGACCCAGTTTGAGGCACTGGAGCAGTACGGCCGCAACATCTGCGACCTGGCCCGTGCCGGCAAGCTCGATCCGGTTATCGGCCGTACCGACGAGATCCGTCGTACTATCCAGGTCCTGTCCCGTCGCACCAAGAACAACCCTGTGCTCATCGGTGAGCCGGGTGTCGGCAAGACGGCCATCGTCGAGGGCATCGCCCAGCGTATCGTGGCCGGCGACGTGCCGAGCACGCTGCGCGACCGCGACCTCATCGAGCTCGACATGAGCGCGCTGGTCGCCGGTGCCAAGTACCGCGGCGAGTTCGAGGACCGCTTGAAAGCCGTGCTCAAGGAAGTACAGAAGTCCGAAGGCAAGGTCATCCTGTTCATCGATGAGCTCCACACCATTGTGGGCGCGGGTGCCACCGAGGGCTCCATGGACGCCGGCAACATCCTCAAACCGGCGCTCGCCCGCGGCGACCTGCACGCGATCGGTGCGACCACGCTCGACGAATACCGCAAGTACATCGAGAAGGACGCAGCGCTCGCCCGTCGTTTCCAGACCGTTATGGTGAGCGAGCCTACCGTCGAGGACACCATCTCGATTCTGCGTGGCCTCAAGGAGAAGTACGAGATCTTCCACGGCGTGCACATTACCGATAGCGCGCTCGTGGCCGCCGCCGACCTCTCCGATCGCTATATCGCCGACCGCTTCCTGCCCGACAAGGCCATCGACCTGGTCGATGAGGCCGCAAGCCGCCTGCGCATGGAGCTCGACAGCATGCCGGTCGAGATCGACGCCACCACGCGTCAGCTCACCCAGCTGCAGATCGAGGAACAGGCGCTCATGAAGGAGACCGACGACGCCTCCAAGGAGCGCCTGGAGACCCTGCGCCAGGAAATCGCCGAGGTCCAGGAAAAGCTCAACGTGCAAAAGGCCGGTTGGCTCAACCAAAAGAACGCCATCGACCATGTGCAGGAGCTCAAGGGCCAGCTCGATGAGGCCAAGAGCGAAGAGGAACGTGCGACGCGCAACGGAGACTTGGGCCGTGCGTCCGAGCTGCGTTACTCCGTGATTCCGGGTCTGCAGCAGCAGATTCAGGATTCCGAGGCCGCGCTCGAGGCACAAAAACAGCAGGACGGTGAAGGCCTCAACGAGCAGGTGACCTCCGACGAGATCGCCGAGGTCGTGAGCGCCTGGACCGGTGTGCCCGTCTCCAAGATGATGCAGGGTGAGCTCGACAAGCTGAAGGGCTTGGAAGGCGAGCTGCATAAGCGCGTCATCGGCCAGGATGAGGCCGTCTCCGCCGTCGCCGCGGCCGTGCGCCGTAGCCGTGCGGGCCTCTCCGATCCGGACAAGCCCATCGGCAGCTTCTTCTTCCTGGGCCCCACCGGTGTGGGCAAGACCGAACTCGCCAAGGCGCTGGCCGAGTGCCTGTTCGATGACGAGCGCGCGCTCGTGCGTATCGACATGTCCGAGTACATGGAGAAGTTCAGCGTTCAGCGTCTGATCGGTGCGCCCCCGGGATACGTGGGCTACGACGAGGGTGGACAGCTCACCGAGGCCGTGCGCCGTCGCCCGTACTCCGTGATCTTGCTCGACGAGATGGAGAAGGCCCATCCAGATGTCTTCAACGTGCTGTTGCAGGTGCTTGACGACGGCCGTCTGACCGACGGTCAGGGTCGTCAGGTGTCCTTCAAGAACACGATCATCATCATGACGTCCAACGTGGGCTCCAAGGCTATCGCCGATCTTTCGGGCAAGGACGAGGAGGAGATGCGCCATCAGGTTGACGCGGCCATGGCTCAGACTTTCCGTCCCGAGTTCCTCAACCGTATCGACGATATCGTGGTGTTCCATCCGCTCGGCATGGCGCAGATCGAAAAGATCGTCGATATTCAGCTCGCCGACGTCCGCGCACGTCTGGCCAAGGAGCGCATGACGCTTGCCATCACCCCGGCGGCCAAGCAGATGCTCGCCGTGGGCGGTCTGGACCCGGTCTTTGGTGCCCGTCCGCTCAAGCGTCTGGTGCAGCGCGAGGTCGTGGACGCCATCGCCGCCGCTATCATCGACGGTACGGTGCGCGAGGGCGATCAGGTGACGGTTGACGTCGACAAGGACGGTGCCTTTACCGTCGTGTGCGATAACACGCCGTCTGCCACCTACGAGGTGCCCGACGCCGAGTAGATTGTTGGGCCATGCCTTAAAATCTACCTTTTGAGCCAAACGCCAAGGGTGGCGGACCCAATTGGGTCCGCCACCCTTTTTCGTGCGACAATCGATGATGTTGAACATGAGTACATGGCAAGGAGCTACGCAGATGAAAGACGAGAACGAGACGAACGCACCGGCGCCTGAGTCAGCGCCCGCCGCATCCAAACCCGCACCCAAGCCGGCACCCAAGCCGCGCGACCCCTACATTCGTGCCGAGAACGAGGACGACGACGGCTACGATCCCTACAGCGATCGCCGCCCCGAGCGCGAGCCGATGTTCGAAGCCGACCCGTGGCGCTAACTCCTGCAGGGTAGCTAATTTGGGACGGGGCTTTTTTAGCTGCCCCGGGGCTGGTAATGTGCCGGTTTAGTCGATTAACGGTCGGGGCAGCTAAAAAAGCCCCGTCCCAAATTAGCTACCCTCGCTGCGGCCGGCTAGTCTTGGGCCTTGATGCTTGGCATCAGAATCTGGGCGAGGTAGTCGGTCTCGAGTTTGGTCGCGGCGTCTGCCTTGCCGTCTTTACCGACCAGTACGTTCTTGATCTGGCTATAGGTATAGCGGTTGCCGGTTGTAAGCTCGACAAGCTCAATGGCCGTGTCCATGGGGTAGGTCGACACGGGGTCTTGCGTGCGCCCGTTGATGGTCTGGGGCACCACATACGGATATACGGGGCCGCTGGCGTAGACCGTGTAGCCGTTGCCAAGGCTTGCCGCACCTAAAACCGTATCACCCTTATCGGGCGTAAAGCTCTCGCCGTCGCGCACTGCGACAAGCGTCGCGATCGGCGTATTGCTGTCGCTGGCAAGATAGATGCACAGTGTATTGCCGTTTTGCCAAGTCGCGACTTTGCCGTACCACTCAACGGGAATATCGAGCTGATACAGGTTCGTTGCCTTATGCCGAGCATCGGCGTCGCGGGCCGCCTGCGCCTCGCGGGAACTCATGGCATTGACGGCGGCGTCACGGCGCGCGGTTGCCGCCTGCTGGAGCACCTTTGCGACCGCGGCAGAGCTCGCGCCGCCCTCCTCGGCGTACTTGGCCGCGGCATCGATCTGGTCGTCGGTCACCGTGTCTGCCGAAGGTACCTTAAGCTTAAAGGATGCCTGAGCGCTCAGGTCCTGCCCGTCGCTCTTTACGCTAACCTGCGCCTTGGTGGTTGGCACGGTGTAAATGGTACCGTCAGCTGCGATGGGGGACCCAGCGATGGAGAGCGTATAGTCGCCAGGCAGCAGCTTAATACCGCGACCGTGCTCATCAACATAGAGCGTCTCGCTCACGGAGGAGCCGTCAGAGTCTTGCCCGCTCACCTGCACGGGAATCTTGGAGCCGGTGGAACAGTCGAGCCCTGCGGCATGTACGCCAATCTGCACCGACATCATGGTGTGGGCGTTGACGGCAGCGACGGCGGCCTGTTCTTGTTGGTATCCGTTCCAAGCGGCATAGCCCGCGCCGCCGGCAACGAGCGCGGCGGCAACGACGCCGGCAACCATCAAATTGCGTCGCTTGGGCGACATCTTGTGATGGCGAGCCTCGGCTTCGCGTGCCGAGGGAACGGACGGCAGGGGAATATCGCCCATGGCGATGGTCTCGTCGACGGCCGGCGCAGAACCCAGGCCAGGAAGCTCGCGGGTGAGCGAGTCATCGGCAGGCAAGCTGCCAAGCAGGGCGGTCTCTTCTCCCGAGGCGGATTCCGACTGGACGTCGTCCTTGCTATCGTCCTCTTCGGCTTCGGCCTCGTCAGAAGCGTCTTTGGCGTCGCTGCCTTCGTCCTCAGTGCCTTCGCGCACCTCGTCCTGCGCGTCGACGGCCAAATCGCTCAACGAGAGCTCGTCTAGCGCAATCCGGTCAAGGCTCTCCAAGGCCTCGGCACATGCTTCCGCATCCTGGGCCGCATCCTCGCGGCCACGTGTCTCATCGCTCATATATCCCCCAATGCAATATCGGCTCAACACTGTACCCAAAAATGGAGCCATATAAAGCGCATGCGAAATATAAGATCCGATTTAACCCGAGCGTATCGTTCAGCCGCATCCTCGCGGCGGCAAAAGGCCCCCGGAACGCGAACGAATCACGTTTCGGGGGCTCTGCAGTGCGTTGAGTTGCGCGGAGCCGGCTATACCGCTTCGTGCTCAAGCGATGTTTGCGTCAGGTGCGTTACTCGGCGTGCGCGTAATCAACCTTGGCGCGACGGGCAGTGGCCTTCTCCCAATCGCTGGTGCCCTCAAAGACATCCTGCTTGTAGGGGTTGCGGCCGAGCTTCTTGGCACGGTAGGCGACGTAGATGATCGCGGCGATGTTGGCGACCAGTGCGACGATCGAGACCGCGGTGGCGGCGCCGGGGTCGAGCGTGGAGTGCGTCACAAAGATGGACTCCTCCTGGAAGTAGGGGAACACCTGGGCAAACATGCACCAAATGGCCAGCGTAAAGGCGCGGTTCTGGATCCAGCCGCCCTTGTTCCAGATAAAGGCGGCGACAGTGGGCGCCAGCAGCAGCGCAAAGCCGCAGAACCAGGAGTGGGTGGGCAGGCAGTTGTAGGTGTAGCAGAAGTTCCAGATATCGTAGGCGATGATGTAGACCCAGGTCATGTCGGGCCACAGCATGTCGGTCTTGTCCTCGGAGGCGTAGACGCTCCACCAACCGGTCATGCAGAAGATGTTGATGATGCCCGCGATGCCGTTGAACACGTTGTTCCAGCCGGCCAGCTGCGTAGCACCTTCGGAGGTGACCCAGGTGGACTCGCCCAGGACAAAGAAGTGATAGGCGCTCTCAAAGTCGGACACGACGGCGATCAAGATGTTGATGGCGACGATCACAAACGGCCATGCGCGGAACCAATGCGCCTTGCCGATCTTGCCCCACTGGTACTTAATGGCAATGAAGCCCCAGCAGCCGGCCAGCGCCGCGTATACCTTGGCGTAATGGAACCAGCTGTTCTGGTATACATGGGTGGGGTTGGTGAGCGCCCACTCGGCACCCTGCGAAACGCCGACGGCGATGGCGATGCAGTAGATGGTCATGGCCAGCGGAGCCACGCCAAAGATGATGGCCGCGCCGAGCTTGGTACGGCGGCCGACCTCGTTGAGTACGATCAAGCCGATAAAGACCATCGCCCAGCCGGCCCAGTGGATAAGGGTATCGCTACCCCAAACATCGAACAGCATGCTGCTCTCCTTTCATACGCCCGCGGCCCCTCTTCCGTCGCGGGCAGTTTGGCCAAATGTCATCAGTTCCTGGGCTTGCGCTCGGAATACTTGGCGGTGTAGCCCTCGATGTGGAGTGTCGAGGCGATAATCTCCTTAACCGTCTCGTCGGGCACATCGGGGTGCGTGCGGATGTACATCAACAGCCCCATGATGAGGGTGTAAAACGTCTCGTAGACATGGTCGATGCGCAGGTCATGATGGGCGACAAAGTCCGCCACGGTGGTGTCGCAGATGTATTGCGCCACGCGCTGGACCACGTTGTGCAGAAAGCCGCCGTAGAGCGCGCCGCTGCTCGAGATGAGCGTGCTCGGCAGCTCGTGGCCGCTCACAACCAGGCGCTTAAAGAGCGGGGCGACGGTGTCGAGTGCGCCCTCGATATCACCGACGATGCGGCTGGCATTCCACTGCTCGAGCTCGGAGATAAAACCGTCGATTGCCTCGTCCATGACGGCGGTGACGGCGGCGTCCATGTCGACGAAGTAGTGGTAGAACAGCGAGCGCGTGCAGCCGGCTCGCTTGGTCACGGCCGAGACGGATAGATGGGACACGCCCAGCTCGGAGCTCACGGCGCGCACGGCGGCGAGAATCTCGCGACGGCGCTCGTCACCTGTCAGGCGCTTTGCCGCGCTGTCGGGCGTGGGGACGGCGTCGGCCACAGGGGTGTTCGCTGCGTTATCGCTCATGCGCTTGCCGCCTTTCATCCGTTTGGGCCCGACCGTTCGCCTAATAGTCTTGAATAGTGTTGACGGTTCGTCAATACTATTTTTGACATAATGTCAACAATGGCGGGTGAACGGCATGGGGGCATGCCCGGCCTGCAAAAAAGAGGGGCGCTGCGGCCTCGTCGGGCTGCGGCAAGAGAAGGGACAACCATGATTCTCAACGGACCGGGAATTAGCTACACCGAGCCCGACATCGGTTCGGAGTTCGTGCCGCCGCTGCCGGAGCATCCGCGCGAGGCCATTGTCAAGCTGTGCGAGCATTGCACCAACCGTCTGCTGCATCGCGACGAGCTGCTGGGCTACGAGTACTGGTCGTTTGCCGAGGCCGCAACCGACGAGCAGGCCGAAGTGCTCTGCAAGATGAAGATGCGCCGTCCCTATACGCTGCCCGAGATGGCCAAGCTCACCGGCATGCCCGAGGCCCAGATCGAGAAGATGCTCGACGACATGAGCTACACGGGTCTGCTCGAGTACAACTGGGAAAATCCCGAGCGCGCCAAGCAGTGGGTGCTGCCCATGCTGGTACCGGGTTCCGCCGAGTTCCTCAACATGCGCGTGAACCAGCTCGAGGAGCATCCGGTCTATGCCAAGTTCTTTGAGCAGGCGTCCAAGGGGCCGCTGTCCAAAGCCACGCCGATGGTGCCGCCCGGAGGCGCCGGCATCGGCATGCACGTCATTCCGGTCGAGAAGGCTATCGATGCTTCGAGCACCTCGGTGCCGATCGAGCATATCGAGCATTGGCTCGACAAATACGAGGGCAAATATGCCGCCAGCACCTGCAGCTGCCGCGCGAGCCGTCGTGTGATGGGCGAGGGCTGCGCCGACGACCCCGCCGACTGGTGCATTGCCGTGGGCGATATGGCCGACTATGTGGTTGAGACCGACCGCGGCCATTATGTGACGCGTGAGGAGGTCTATGACATCTTGCGCCAGGCCGAGGACAACGGCTTTGTGCACCAGATCACCAATATCGACGGCGAGAACAAGATCTTCGCCATCTGCAACTGCAACGTCAACGTGTGCTACGCCCTGCGCACCTCGCAGCTGTTCAACACGCCCAACCTGTCGCGCTCGGCCTATGTCGCCAAGGTCGAGAAGGACAAGTGCGTGGCCTGCGGTCGCTGCGTTGAGGTGTGCCCGGCCGGTGCCGTCAAGCTCGGCCAGAAGCTCTGCAGCAAAAAGGCCGGCGGACAGGTGCCCGAGTATCCGCGCCAGGAGCTGCCCGATGCCACCAAGTGGGACCACACCAAGTGGTCGCCCAACTACCGCAACGACAACCGCATCGAGACACACGATTCCGGCACCGCGCCCTGCAAGACGGCCTGCCCCGCGCACATTGCCGTTCAGGGCTATCTGAAGCTCGCGGCGCAGGGCCGCTATGACGAGGCGCTAGCGCTCATCAAGCGCGAGAACTCGCTGCCCGCTATCTGCGGCCGTGTGTGCAATCGCCGCTGCGAGGATGCCTGCACCCGCGGTCGCGTGGACGAGGCCGTGGCCATCGACGAGGTCAAGAAGTTTATCGCCCAGCGCGATCTGGATGCCGCGACCCGCTATGTCCCACCTGTGGTGACCCCGACGCGTGCCGGCGGCTTCGACCAGAAGATCGCCATCATCGGTGCCGGTCCGGCCGGCCTGTCCTGCGCTTTCTACCTGGCCGAGAAGGGCTACAAGCCCGTCGTGTTCGAGAAGAATGAGCGCCCGGGCGGCATGCTCACCTATGGCATTCCCAGCTTTAAGCTGCAGAAGGATGTTATCGAGGCCGAGGTCGAGGTCATTCGCCTGATGGGCGCCGAGTTCCGCTATGGCGTGGAGGTCGGTCGCGATGTGACGCTCGACGAGCTGCGCGAGCAGGGCTTTAAGGCCTTTTATGTTGCCATTGGCTGCCAGGGCGGCCGCCTCGCCGGTATTCCGGGCGAGGATGCCGAGGACGTGACCGTGGCCGTCGACTTTTTGCGCAAGGTCAACAGTGGCAAGATCGACGCGCTGTCCGGCCGCACCATCGTGGTGGGCGGCGGCAACGTGGCTATCGACGTCGCGCGCAACGCCTGCCGTCTGGGTTCCGAGCACGTTGAGATATTCTGCCTGGAGAGCGAGGCCCAGATGCCCGCCAGCGAGGAGGAGCGTCGCGAGGCCGTTGAGGACGGCGCCCACATCAGCTGCGGCTGGGGCCCCAAGGAGGTCCATCTGGACGAGGCCGGTCGTGTGTGCGGTATCACCTTCAAGCGCTGCACGCGTGTCTTTGACGACGAGGGCCGTTTTGCGCCCGAGTACGACGAGAACGACCTGCGTCGTGTCGACGCCGACCGCGTGGTCATGTCGATCGGTCAGTCCATCGTGTGGGGCGACCTGCTGGCTGGCTCCAAGGTGGAGCTTGGCCGCGGCCAGGGTGCCCTTGCCGATCCTCAGACCTACCAGACCGCCGAGCCCGACATCTTTGTGGGCGGCGACGTCTACACCGGTCCGAGCTTTGCCATCAACGCCATCGCTGCCGGTCACGAGGCCGCCGTGTCCATCCACCGCTTTGTGCAACCGGGCTCCACGCTCACCATCGGCCGCAACCAGCGCCGCTACATCGCGCTCGACCGCGACGATGTCGTGATCGAGAGCTACGACAACGCGACCCGCGAGGTGGCACATGTCGACCGCGAGCGCGAGAAGGCCGCGCCCTTTAGCGAGTACGTCGAGACCTTTACCGAGGAGCAGGTACGCGCCGAGACCGCTCGCTGCCTGGGTTGCGGTGCCTCGATCGTCGACCCCAACAAGTGCATCGGCTGCGGTCTGTGCACTACCAAGTGCGCGTTCGATGCCATCCACCTGGATCGCGACCGCCCCGAGTGCTCCACGATGGTCAAATACGAGCAAAAGCTCCCCAGCGTGGGCAAGTACGCGCTCAAGCGTGCCATCAAGATCAAATTCGGGAAGAAGTAATGAGGTTCCGCCGTTCTAACGAACGGCGGCACTGCCGACGCTGCGCGGCGCCCAGATACCCCATCCTGCCCCTCAACTGCGGCGCCGCGGGCAAAAGCCCAGCGGACGCCTTGTTTCGGGGCAACCTGGGGCACCTGGATCGCCGCTCGCTGATATATGGATTGACATCGTATCAACCGCTGCAGAAGGGTTTTCGCCTTGCATGAATTGGGAATCGTCTATCACATTATTCGCGATGTCGAGAACGTGGCGCGCGCCAATGGCGTGAGTCGCGTTTCGAGCGTCACGCTGCTGCTGGGCGAGGTCTCGGGCGTCGTTCCCGACTTGCTGCTCGACGCTTGGCGCTGGGCGGCAGATAAAAAGCCTATCACCGAGGGCGCGGGGCTTATCGTGGAGCCTGTCGAGGCCGTGACGCATTGCGAGGCGTGCGGCCGCGACTATGCGACGGTCGAGCACGGCAAGATCTGCCCCCATTGCGGTAGCGGCGAGACATACCTGCTGCAGGGCCAGGAGGTCATGATCAAGCAGATTGAGACCCCCGACGAGGACCCGGCAGACACTGTTCCCGATGACCCCTCCGACGCCGTCGACGCCGCCAACCCTCTCCACATCGCCTAGCCCCTAGTCGTTGGGGACGTTCTTGTTTGACTAGTCGTTTAAGAACGTCCCCAATGACTACTTACGTTAGTGCATAAGTCACGCTAATAGTCAAGTTATGTCTGTTTAAACAAAATAACTGCAGTACAAGCGCATTCGGGCTTGCCTAAAATCGATATTAATGAACAGTCTGCTTGTATCTGTAAAATGAATGGCTTGATGAGCGACGCCTTGGCGTGTAATCCGTCAAAAAGCAGTAACGTAATCAACTTGTAACAAACCTAGACGTTTAAACAAATTATCCAACCATTCGCATTTTTCTCTATAATTTTACAGGACGAACAGGTATACTCCTTTCATGTCGTGTAGGAAATACGTAGACAAAGAGGAGGTTATGTGATGGTAAGTATTGTTCTTGCTAGCCACGGGGACTTGGCAGCCGGAATCAAGCAGACGGGCTCGATGGTCTTTGGCGATCAGCCGTCTGTGGCCGTGGTCTCGCTCGAGCCGAGCATGGGCCCCGACGACTTCCGTGCCAAGGTCGAGGAAGCAATCGCTTCCTTCGAGGACCAGGAGCAGGTGCTCTTCCTCGTTGATCTGTGGGGCGGCACGCCGTTCAACCAGATCAGCGGTCTCATCGAGGGCCACGATTCCTGGGCTATCGTCACCGGTGTCAACCTGCCTATGCTCATCGAGGCATATTCGCAGCGCTTTGACGCAAAGAACACTGCACATGCGATCGCAAAACATCTCGTGACTGAGGCTAAGGCTGGCGTGCGCGTCAAGCCCGAGTCTCTGGAGCCCGAGGAGAAGAAGCCGGCCACGGCCGCCGCTGCTCCTGCAGGCGCCATCCCTCCGGGAACGGTCATCGGCGATGGGCACATCAAGATCGCCCACGTCCGTATCGACACCCGTCTGCTGCATGGTCAGGTGGCCACCACGTGGACCAAGCAGATCAACCCCAACCGCATCATCGTGGTTTCCGACGGCGTTGCTCACGACGAGCTCCGCAAGACCATGATCGAGCAGGCTGCCCCTCCGGGAGTCCATGCCAACGTCGTGCCCATCAAGAAGATGGCCGAGGTTGTCAAGGACACGCGCTTTGGTGACACCAAGGCCATGCTGCTCTTTGAGAACCCGCAGGATCTGCTCAAGGCTATCGAGGCCGGCGTCGACATCAAGGAAGTCAACATCGGTTCCATGGCTCACTCCAAGGGCAAGGTCGTCGTCACCAACGCCGTCGCTATGGGCGATGACGACGTTAAGACTCTCGAGGCCCTCAAGGCCAAGGGCGTCAAGTTCGAGGTCCGCAAGGTTCCTTCGGATTCCTCCGAGGATCTCGACGCCATGTTGAAGAAAGCTAAGGCCGAACTGGCCGCTCAAGCATAGTAAAGGAGGGTCCGATACATGTCTGCAATCACTATTCTGCTTGTTGCGATTGTCGCGTTGCTTGCCGGTATGGAAGGCATTCTGGATGAGTTCCAGTTCCATCAGCCGCTCGTGGCATGCACGCTTATCGGTCTCGTAACCGGTCACCTTCAGGAGGGCATCCTCCTGGGCGGTTCGCTCCAGATGATGGCCCTTGGCTGGGCTAACGTCGGCGCCGCCGTCGCACCTGACGCCGCTCTGGCCTCGGTCGCTTCTTCGATCATCATGGTGCTCGCCCTCAACGGTGGCGCTACCGATTCGGCCAAGGCCGTTACCGCCGCCATCGCCGTCGCCGTCCCGCTGTCGGTCGCTGGTCTGTTCCTGACCATGATCTGCCGTACCCTGGCTACCGCTATCGCTCACGCCATGGACGGTTGCGCCGAGAAGGGCGACTTCTCCGGCATCGAGCGCTGGCAGTACGCCGCCATCCTCATGCAGGGCCTTCGTATCGCCATCCCGGCAGTACTTCTGTGCATCATCCCGGCCGAGGCAGTTACCAACGCGCTTAACGCTATGCCCGACTGGCTGTCCGGCGGCATGGCTGTCGGCGGCGGCATGGTCGCTTCCGTCGGTTACGCCATGGTCATCAACATGATGGCCACCAAGGAGACCTGGCCGTTCTTCATCCTCGGCTTTGTCCTTGCTGCCATCCCTCAGCTCACGCTGATCGCTCTTGGCCTCATCGGCATCTCCCTTGCCCTCATCTACCTTGGCCTCAAGGATCTGGCCAAGCAGGGTGGCGGCATGGGCGGCGGCTCCGGTGACCCGCTCGGCGACATTCTGAACGATTACGAGTAGGAGGGGAGTGATACATATGGCAGAGAACAAGATTCAGCTCACCAAGGCTGACCGCAAGAAGGTTTGCTTCCGTCATCAGTTCCTTCAGGGCTCGTGGAACTACGAGCGTATGCAGAATGGCGGCTGGTGCTTCGCAATGATCCCTGCGATCAAGAAGCTCTACACCAGCAAGGACGACCAGATTTCCGCGCTTAAGCGCCACCTGGAGTTCTATAACACCCATCCCTATGTTTCCGCCCCCGTCATTGGCGTTACCCTCGCTCTCGAGGAGGAGCGCGCCAACGGTGCACCGATCGATGACGTCGCCATTCAGGGCGTCAAGGTCGGTATGATGGGCCCGCTCGCCGGCGTCGGCGACCCCGCCTTCTGGTTCACCCTTCGCCCGATCCTGGGCGCTCTGGGCGCTTCCCTGGCCCTGTCCGGCAGCATCGCCGGTCCGCTGCTGTTCTTCTTCGCGTGGAACATCATCCGTTACGCCTTCCTGTGGTACACACAGGAGTTTGGCTATAAGGTCGGCTCCTCCATCGCCAAGGACCTCTCCGGCGGTCTGATGGGCAAGGTTACCGAGGGCGCTTCCATCCTGGGTATGTTCATCATCGGCGCCCTGGTCGAGCGCTGGGTGTCCATCTCCTTCACCCCGGTCGTCTCCAAGGTCACGCAGTCTGCCGGCGCCTTCATTGACTGGGCTAACCTGCCTTCCGGTGCCGAGGGCATCAAGGAAGCGCTGACGATGTACAACTCCGTCGGTGCTACCGCTCTTGATCAGGTGAAGGTCACCACGCTTCAGGCTAACCTCGATCAGCTCATCCCCGGCCTTGCTGCCGTGTGCCTGACGCTGTTCGTCTGCAAGCTGCTCAAGAAGAAGGTCAGCCCGATTGTCATCATTCTGGCTCTCTTCGCCGTCGGTATCATCGGTCGCGTTTGCGGCTTCATGTAAGCGCGCTTCGGCTTACGACCGAGAGTTGCTAGGCAAGGGCTTTTGAGCCATTGAAACGGACCGCACCCGGTGGGTACACTGGATGCGGTCCGATTGTTTTATTTGGAGGGCGAGGCGCGCATGGCGCAATCTCAGAACAGCACGGTCGATCTGGCAACACCGGCAACCTGCCTGATGGGGCTTACCAGCCACGGTAACGTGATGGTGGGCAATAAGGCGTTCGAGTATTACAACGAGCGCAATCCCGAGGATTTTATTCAAATTCCGTGGGACGAGGTCGACTATATTGCCGCCGAGGTTTTGCGCGGCACTAAGAAGATCACGCGTTTTGCTATCTTTACCAAGGATAACGGCCATTTTACGTTTTCGACGCGCGACGACAAAGAGACGCTTCGTGCAGTTCGCAAGTACGTCGACGAGGATAAACTCGTGCGTTCGCCCGACTTTATCGATGTGACGGCCAAGGGCGCCAAGAGCATCCCCTCCGTTATCAAAAACCTCTTCCACAAAGGCAACTAGCTCCTCATAAGTTGCGGTGAAATAGTTCCTAAATACGGCTTTAGATGCTTCAGACAGGAACTATTCCACCGCAACTTCGAAGTCTAGTCATGCGACGTATGGCGATGCAGTAAATCTGCTACACTAGTACAACATGCCTCCGTAGCTCAGGGGATAGAGCACCGCTCTCCTAAAGCGGGTGTCGACGGTTCGAATCCGCCCGGGGGCACCAGAGGAACATCGAGCCCGGTACTGCTACGGTGCCGGGCTCTTCTGGTCTAAAGGCCGGATTCGGGCCGTCGACACCCGCGTCACCAATTTCCCCGCGGGGGAGTTTTCGAATCCGCCCGGGGGCACCAGAAAAACAGCAGGTCAGATGGTAAAAATTGTCTGACCTGTTTTTGGATAGATAGAGCGAAGTGGACGGTAGAGGGGTGCAAGAAAGCCCCATGACGACAACAGCTCATCTCCATATTTCACTCCGAATTTTCACACAAATGTCCGGTTCTCAAGGCTTCCCACTGCCTACAGGCTTATAAGAAGCCTTTCGGCCATGGAAGGCCTTGAGAATCTTGGGTGACATCGCAGCGGTATGGGCGAGTCTCCAGCGGCCCCGGCGTTTTCGGGTTTCATTCGGGATCCTCCGATGCCGTGGGCCTTTGAAAACTCGCCTCTTCCGTTCGCAGTACTGCCCTTACGCCTTAAAATTGTCCGGAAGAGACAACGACGCAGGAGGTCCGGTATGCCTGCCAGCAAGAAGGAGGCAAAGGAGTTCGTCAAACGGTGGAAGAAGCGCCTCGGTGCCATCCCCGCAGGCTCCAACAACGAGCAGCAGGATACGCAGAAGTTCTGGGTCGACCTGCTCATCAACGTCCTGGGCATCCCGTCCAACACCATAGACAGTTTCGTCGACTTCGAGCGGAAGGTGAGAGGCCGTCGCATCGACGTGTTCGTCTCCGACCACAACTTCCTGTGCGAGCAGAAGTCGTGGGGCATCGACCTCGACAAGCCCGAACCCAGGAACGGCGGCATGGAGACGCCGCTCCAGCAGGCCATGTGGTACGCGCGGCACCTGCCGTACTCCGAGCGCCCCCGCTGGGTGATGACGTGCAACTTCGGGACCTTCCGCCTCTACGACCTCGACAACGAGCGGCCCGAGGACACCGTGCAAGAGTTCTCCCTCGAAGAGCTCCAGGACAGCCTGTATCTCCTGTCTTTCCTGACCTCTAACGAGACGAGCCGCCTGCATAAGGAGCAGCAGCTCTCCGTCGAGGCCGGGGCCTACGTCTCCAGGCTCTACGATGCCCTCGCCAAGCAGTACCACCACATTGAGGAGAGGGACGAGCGGGCAAAAGAGGAGCAGCGCTCCCTCAACGTGCTCATCACCCGAATCATCTTCCTGCTCTACGCCGAGGACGCCGACCTCCTGCAATCGCATCAGGCGTTCGGCAGGTACTGCGAGGGGGACCCCGCGAAGCTCCGCCGCAAACTGGTCGAATTGTTTGAGACAATCGACACGCCTCTAGAGCAGAGGGACGAGTACATGGACGACGACCTCACAGCCTTCCCCTACGTGAACGGCGGTCTGTTCGCCGACTCCTCCATCATCGTCCCGCAGATGACCCCGGAGATCCTCGAGGCCATCACCGACGCGTCCCAGGACTTCGACTGGCACGAGATTTCGGGCGTCATCTTCGGCGGCGTGTTCGAGGGCACACTGAACCCCGAGACGCGCCACGCCGGGGGCATGCACTATACGAGCGTCGAGAACATTGAGCGCTGCCTCAGGCCGCTCTTCCTCGACGAGCTGTGGGATGAACTGCACGAGGCCGAGGGTGAGAGGACAGCTGCCAAGCGCAAGCAGACCCTGGCGAGGCTGCACGACAAGGTGGCCTCCATCACCATCGGCGACCCGGCATGCGGCTCGGGCAACTTCCTTACCGAGGCGTACCGGCAGCTGCGCACCATCGAGAACCGAATCATCGAAGACGAGCTCAGCGAGGAGACCGGCAACGCGGGGCAGACGTCCCTCGTCATTGCGCAGGGCAGTCCCGTCCGCGTCTCCCTCGACCAGCTGTATGGCATCGAGATAAACGATTTCGCCGTCTCGGTCGCAAAGACTGCCCTGTGGATCACCGAGGAGCAGATGCTGCGTAAGACGCAGGAGATATATGTCGGCTACGACTTCGACTTCCTGCCGCTCAGGAGCCTCAGCAACCTTCATGAGGGCAACGCCCTCAAGACCGATTGGTCCGAGGTGTTCCCCGATGACCTTACTTATCTTGTAGGCAACCCGCCGTTCCTGGGTGCTCGCAACCAGTCCAAGGAGCAGAAGGTAGAGCTTCTTGAGGTCTTCGACGGAGCGAAGAACGCAGGCAACATCGACTACTGCGGGGCCTGGTACATGAAGGCCGCGAGGTTCACGCAGGGAAAGCGTACGCGCTGCGCCCTGGTCTCTACCAACTCGATATGTCAGAGCGAGCAGGTCGCCAACCTCTGGAAACCCCTGCACGACCTGGGTATCCACATCGACTTCGCTCACAACACGTTCCGTTGGGACAACGAGGCGGCGGATAAGGCCCACGTGTTCTGCGTCATCGTGGGCTTCTCGCGGGAGAACTGCGAGAAGAGACTGTATGTCCACGGCACGCCCGATACGGCTGAAGTTAAGAAAGCCGCGAAGAGCATCAATGCATACCTTTCCGATGCTCCAGACGCATTTATTTGGAATCGGAATAAGCCTATTTGTGATGTTCCCAAAATCGGAATTGGAAACAAGCCCATTGACGGCGGCTTCTACCTGTTCGCCGATGAGGAGAAGACTGATTTCCTAAATAAAGAACCAGGAGCCGAGTCGTACTTTCACAGGTGGATTGGTTCCAGGGAATTCCTGCATGGTGAAAGCCGCTGGTGTCTCTATCTTGGAGACGCTACCTTTGCGGAGTTGAAGGAGCTTCCCCGCTGTCGTGAGCGCATCGAGGCTGTTCGCGAATATCGTTTGGCTAGTAAAAGCGTGCCAACTCGAAAGCTCGCAGACAGACCAGCTCATTTTCACGTTGAAAATATGCCGAAGGGGAACTCGATCGTGGTCCCCAAGGTATCATCCGAGCGTAGGCGTTATATCCCTATGGGTTTCGTGGGTCCAGAGACGCTCTGCAGTGACCTGGTGTTCCTTATCCCTAACGCCTCCCTCTATCACTTTGGCGTGCTTCAGTCTCAGTTTCACAATGCATGGATGCGCACGGTTGCAGGTCGTCTCAAATCTGATTACCGCTACTCGGGAGGCATCGTCTACAACAACTTCGTCTGGCCCGAGCCCACGGAATCCCAACGCGAGGAAGTCGAGCGTTGCGCCCAAGCCGTGCTCGACGCCCGGGATGCTCAAGAAGGTGCAACGCTCGCGGACATGTACGATCCCAAGAACGAGACGTTCTTCCCCGAGCTGATGGCAGCGCACGAGGCGCTCGACGCCGCCGTCGAAGCCGCCTATGGCGTCGACTTCGGTGGGGACGAGGAGAAGATAGTCGCCCATCTCTTCAACCTGTACGCCAAGAAGGTCGGTGATAGCGAATGATCCACCCCACGCGTTTCTCCCTGCCTGACGAGGAATACCTGACCCTTCTTGGGGAGGCGGTATACGTATTCAACTCGAACGTCTCCTTCTTTGTAGAGAATCTTATGCACGCCGGGGCTCCCAATTGGTATGAGCTTACCGACATGACGACGGGGCGGCTCAAGGACGAAGGAAAGAAATGGCTTGTGAACGAAGAGGATGTAAGAATCCTGGAACTGCTCTGTGATCTTGGAAATGAGAGGAACAGAATCATTCACAGTTTTCCGGTGACGCATGATGGGCGACAGGAGCTCCGAACGAAGGTTAAGGCCAAGGACGAAGAACGCCCCAACTATCAATACCAGATTGACCGTGAGCTGCTCTGCTCCTTCATCGACAGAAATCAAGAATTGAGCGACGAGTTATACAAATGTAGAGATAGGAATACCGCCAATGCCTAACTCCATCTATACCCCCATATCGCTAGAGGTTGGTAACATCCTGAAGGATGTTCAGACGGGCAAGATCGGCCTGCCCGATCTGCAACGACCCTTCGTGTGGGGAAACGAAAAGGTCCGTGATTTGCTTGATTCCATGCTCCGCGGATACCCTATCGGCTATGTGATGTTGTGGGACTCTCCGAGCGATAATGCGGGCAAGAAGTCTGCCATAGGCTCGAACCAAAAGGTGTATGCCGTTCCCAAGTCCCTTGTCATCGACGGGCAGCAGAGGCTCACTGCCCTCTTGAGCTCTCTGTACGGCGTACCCGTGCGAGACAAGAACTTCAGGGAGCGTACGGTGAAGATCGCCTACGACCCCATCGCACGCTCATTCAAGAATGCCGACGCCTCGACCGAGAGGGATTCGCACTATGTGCCGGACGTATCCGAGGCTTTTGCAGCGAACCACGACAACAAGCTGAGCGCCTATCGCAGAGCGTTCATCAAACGCCTTAACGAGGCGAATGCCAAAAAGGGCGAACCCGAGCTCGACGATGGCGGCGAGGATGCCGTCGAGAGTGGGCTCAACGCATTGCTCGGGCTTGAGCGTTATCTTCTGCCGACGCTGGAGATTTCCGAATCGGCGGACGAGGAGACCGTATCGGACATCTTTGTGCGTGTGAACTCGCAAGGGCAGGCGCTTAAGCAGGATGACTTCATCATGACCCTGCTTTCGGTCTACGAACCTGCCATGAGGGAGCGCATAGAGGAGTTCTGCGCCATGAGCCATGCGCCCGCAAAGGGCACCTCGTACAACCCGCTCATGACCGTCTCGCCGACGCATATCATTCGCGCCACGGTGGGCGTGGGGTTCAAGAGGGGTCGCCTGCGTTATGCCTACCAGATTCTTCGCGGGCGAGATCTCAAGACAAAGGAAACGACGCCCGAGACGAGGGCCGAGAACTTTGCCACGTTCGGTCGTGCTCTCGATCTCGTGCTTGACTTGAACAACTGGCACGCCTTCATCAACACGCTGGCGGAGGCGGGCTACGTCTGCTCCGACCAGGTGGGGTCGGGCAACGCGCTCATGTTCTGCTATGCGTTCTACCTTATCGGGCGCTATGAGTTCGACATGGAGCCACTGGCTGTGCGCGGGCTCGTGCGGCGCTGGTATTTCGCCGCAGCCATAACGGGGCTCTATGTGGGGTCCTTCGAATCCGAGTTCGAGCAGCAGCTTAACGACGTCTCGCGCCTTGATACTGCCGACGAGTTTCAGGCGTACTTCGACCGTAGGCTTGCCGCCATCATGACGGACGATTATTTCTCCATTACGCTGCCCAGCTCCCTTGATGCAAACGAGGCGACGGGTCCGACCTGGTGGGGCTTCGTCGCGGCTCAGGTTGTGCTCGGTGCCAAGGCACTGTTCAGCACGGCCCCTCTTTCTCAGCTGCTGCTTACCGGTTCGTCGGGCTCCAAGAAGGCCCTGGACAAGCACCATCTGTTCCCAGATAACTACCTGAGGGCCAAGGGTTACCTTTCGCAGCGCAGCAACCGAGGTAACTTCACCCTCGTTGACTACCAGAACAACATCTACATCTCGGATGACGCGCCGAGCGAGTACGTCAGGAGGTACCGTGAAGCCCTGGGCGAGGACGAATACCGCCGCAACTGCGAGGAACACGCCCTGCCCCTCGGGTTCGAAGAGCTTGATTACGAGGACTTCCTCGGTCAGCGCAGGAGGCTAATGGGTGAGTTCGTGAAGAGGGCATATGAGCGGCTGTAGATTACGGACTAGTCTTTGGGGGTCATGTTGACTAAGGTTTTCATATCCTACGCATGGGAAAGCGAAGAACACCTCGAATGGGTAAAGGCGCTGGCCAACCGCCTTCTGTCGGACGGGATCGATGCAGTCCTGGACCAATATGATCTCGAACTGGGTGACAGGTTGCCTCAGTTCATGGAGCAGTCGGTCAGATCATCGGACTATGTTCTTATTGTCTGCACCCCAGCATATAAGCAGAAGGCCGATGCGAGAATCGGTGGGGTTGGATACGAGGGCCATATCATCAGCGGAGAACTGTTCTCTGGGCATAATGAGAGGAAGTTTATCCCGGTAATAAAGGAAGGGGGCGTCGAGGAATGTCTCCCGACCTTCCTCAAGGGGAAATTGGCGGTCGACTTGGGCGATGGAGTCGAGTCTCGTGGCTATAACGATTTGCTTGCGACCCTTTATGGGGTCAAGAAGAAGCCGTCGGTTGCGCCCAAGCGCCGCATCGCTCAGACATCTTCGAAAAAACGCGAAGAAGAGGGCGAGGGCTCTGAGCCCATCAGAATTGTCGGTATTGTGGTCGATGAGGTGGGAGAACCGAGGAACGATGGAACGAGGGGGAGTGCCCTGTACGAAGTGCCATTCCGATTGTCGAGACGCCCCAGCTCTCTGTGGCGCGAGCTCTTCTTGAAGTCCTGGGACTTGCCGCCAAGATTTACCACCATGCATAGGCCCCATATCGCATCGGTCGTCGGCGACGAAATAATCCTTAATGGGACCACCGTCGAAGAAGTTAGGGACTATCACCGTGACACCCTCGTCTTGTGCGTGGAAGAAGCTAACAAACTTGAGGCCGAATATCTTGAGAGGGAACGGAAACGCCAAGCTCGCGAAGAGGCTGCTCGGTCAGCCTATCGAAAGAACGTCGAGGACGTTGCGGGGACGATAGACTTCTAGACCGGCTTCCATCGTAGGACCGCCATAACAATTGGCCTCGCGGCTGATGGGTCCCGCTTATGGGCGGGGCCCGCGACGCATGGCGCCGCTCTCGCTGCGGCTCCCTGGCAACGCTCCCCGGGGCCGCGTTTCGTCCGCCTCCGCTCACACCGGCCCCGTTCGCCGAGCGGCTTCGCTCGATGGCTTCCAGTAGTCGCCATCGCTCCTCCGTGGTCGCCGGGCGGGGGCCTCTCGCGCCGGGTCGCCGAGCGCCGTCGTGCGACGCCCCCTGTCGATCGCGTCTTCTCGGCGTCGGCTCAACCGGCGCTCTCCGAGTGCTCGGTCAGTCCCCTGCAGGCCATGTCGCGCTCGCCGGATTCGGGCCGTCGACACCCGCGTCACCGATTTCCCCGCGGGGGAGTTTTCGAATCCGCCTGGGGGCACCAGAGCAATATCGAGCCCGGTACCACTGCGGTACCGGGCTCTTCTGGTTTAAAGGCATACCGTAGTTTTCACTGCTTCGGATAAAGAAAGCGCCCGCTTGCTGGGGGAGCAAGCGGGCGCCTGTGAGCGAATATGTTTGTGGCATCAGCTGCTGTGGGCAATGTCTCGATGACTAGTTGGTCGTGCCGGAATCGTCGCCTGAATCGGTGCCAGAGCCAGAAATCGAAACCGTCAGCGTGATCGTGCTGTCGGTGGACTGCTTGCCAGTGGGGGAGACGCCCGTCACGGTGGCGTTTTCGTTACCACTCACGGGGTTGCCGTTCTGATCGCAGAATGCGATGTTGTAGAATCCGGCGTTGTTGAGCGCGGTGACGGCGGAGGAGATACTCTTGCCGTACAGGTTGCCCGGAACGTTTGCCTTGCCGGACTTCTTGGCGATGACGACGGTAATCGTGGCGCCGGGCTTTTGCTTACCGCTGGGGTTCCAGCTAATGACGGTGCCCTCGGTGACGGAATCGTTCTCCTGGTAGGTCACATCGACGCCGAAGCCGGCCATATCGAGGGCGTTGCGTGCCTGAGCCTCGGTCATGTCGGTCAGATCGGGAACGGAGGTGGTGTCGGGTCCACTCGAGACTTTGTACGAAATGGTCGTGCCCTTCTCGACTTCCTTGCCCGCATCGGTGCCCTGTTCAAAGACTTCGCCCTTTTCGGCCTCGTTGGCTTCCTCGGTGGCATTGCCCTTAAGGCCGACGCTTGCCAGCGCCGCCTCTGCCTGGTCCTTGGTCAGACCAACGAGCTGCGGGACATCAACCTTCTCGGAGGGCTTGGGACCCTTGGAGATTACCAGATTCACCTTGGTGCCCTTGGGCTTCTTGGTGTGACCGTTAGGAGTCTGCTCGACAACCTTTCCCTCGTCGACGTCGTCGTTGTAGCTCTGGTCAATGGTTCCGACGTCAAGGCCGGCATCCTTAATCAGTTCGACGGCGGTCTCCTGGTCCTTACCCAACACATCGGGAACCGGGACCTGCTCGCCGCCAAAGAGTCCGGTGGCAAAGGCCACGATGACGCCGATTACGGCTACCGCAGCAACTACGGCGGCGATGATCTTGTTCTTGTTGGATTTGGGCTGCTCGGTGGCGTAAGAGCCGGTTGAACCCGAGACGGAGCTGCGAGCGTTATTTTGTCCGCTCACGCCCGAGACGGGGCGTACCATGGCGCGCGTCTGGTCGGATAGCTCTCGGGTCTTGGTGGCACCCAGGTCGCCAACGGCGCCGATAACGCGCGTAGGCTCCGGCACGTTGACGGCGCGACCAGACAGGTAGCTGTTGAGCACCTGACGCAGCTCGTCGGCCGTCTGGAAACGGTTAGCCGGATCTTTTTCCATGCACTTGAGGATAATGCGCTCAAGATCGGCATCGACACCGGAGTTGATCTGGCTCGGCGGCACGGGCAGCTCGTTGACCTGCTTGAGTGCGACCGAGATGGCATCGTCGCCGTCGAAAGGCACGCGGCCGGTGGCGCACTCGTACATCACGACGCCCAGCGAGTAAATGTCCGAGGTGGGGCCTAGATCCTGCCCGCGGGTCTGCTCGGGGCTTACGTAGTGGGCGGTGCCCAAAACGTTGTTGTCCTGCGTAAGGTGGCTGTTCTTGGCGCGCGCGATGCCAAAGTCCATGACCTTGATGTTGCCGTCGGGCAGCACCATGATGTTCTGCGGCTTAATATCGCGGTGGATGATCTCGTGCTTGTGGGCGACCGAAAGTGCGGAGCTGATCTGCGAGCCGATCTGAGCGACCTTTTTGGGATCAAGGGCGCCGTGGCTCTTGATGCCGCTCTTAAGGTCGGTGCCGCGCAGGTATTCCATGACGATGTAATAGGTGTCGCCGTCCTTGCCCCAATCGTAGACGCCGACGATATAGGGGGAGGAGAGGCCGGCGGCTGCCTGGGCCTCCTGCTTAAAGCGTGCAGCAAAGGTGGCGTCGCCGGCATATTGCGGCAGCATGATTTTGATAGCTACCGTGCGGTCGAGGACCTGGTCCTGTGCACGGTAGACGGTCGCCATGCCGCCTGTCCCTACCTTATCCTTGAGGAGGTATCTTCCCCCGAGGACCCTCTGTTCCATTCCTGCTCCTAACATGACTATTCGCTCAACGATGTGTGTAGTACCAAATTTGAGGCCGCTGGGGCCGTGTGGCGCATTGCCGCTAGTGTTATCGGCCGCGGCACGCCCCATGCTTGCGCATCAATCACGGGCATCACGCTCCCTGGGCGGCAAGCGCCGCGGTCAGGACGATGCCGGCGATCTTTGCCGCCTCGACGTCGTGCTTGTCGTAATCCTCCAAGGCTACCGAGATGGCGACCGTGGGTGAATCGTAAGGCGCAAAACCGACGAACATCGAGTTGACCTTGGTGCCGACGATCTCGGCAGAGCCGGTCTTGCCGGCAACCTTGACGCCCGGAATCTGGGCATCGGTGCCGGTGCCGGATTGAACGACGTCGAGCATGGCCTGTTTGACCTGTTCGGCCGTGGTGGCGCTGACGGCCTGGCCCAGTGAGCGGGACTGCGTGGTCTTGACCACGGTTCCGTCTGGGGCGAGCACCTGGGCAACGAAGAACGGGTCCATGACGACGCCGCTGTTGGCGATGGCCGCCGCGATAACGGCGTTCTGCATGACGGTGGTCTGCGGACCCGGCGTGTGGTCCATGCCGACGGGCTGGCCGGCGCCGGCCCAGGCGAGCTCCCATTCCGTCATCACCGACGGGTCGGGCATGATGGAGGGCGTGGTGGAGAAGTCTTGGCCGAGCGACTGGCCAAACCCAAAGGCGTTCGCCTGGTTGACGAGCGTCTCGGCGCCGAGGTCGCGGGCCAGCTGGCCGTAGGCGACGTTGGACGACACGGCAAACGCGCGGCGGAGCGAGATGGTGCCGTAGCCGATGTCGTCGGCATTGGTGACGGCAGCGCCGCCGATCTCCATCTCGGCCGGAGCACTATAGGTGGTGTCGAGCGTCGCTGCACCGGACTCGAGCGCCGCCGAAAGCGTGACGACCTTAAACGTGGAGCCCGGAGTATAGAGGGCGTCCATGGCGCGGTCGTACATAGAACCGTCCTCACCGCCACCCGATTGCAGCAGGGCGTCGATGTTGGTGTTGTCGTAGGTGGGCGAGCTGGCACATGCGAGCACCGCGCCAGTGCGCGGGTCCATGACCACAACGGCGCCCTTAAAGCCCTTGAGAGCCTGTTCGGCAGCCGTCTGGATGCGGGAGTCGATGGTGAGTTTGGCGGTGTTGCCCGGCTGGTTTTGGCCCGCGAGCGACGCGATGGCGTTGTTCCAGCTGGAGTAATCCTTGGAACCGGTGAGCGTGTCGTTCATCACGCTCTCGATACCGGCGGTGCCGTACTGCTGGCTCACATAGCCAACCACATGGGCGGCCAGGTTGCCGTTAGGGTAGGAGCGTACGTAGGTGCCGTCCTCCTGTTGCAGCGATTCGGCCAGCGTCACGCCGTCGGACGTGATGATGGAGCCGCGCTGGATGTACTTGGAACGGGCGATGGTGTGATTGTTGGTCGGCATATCCTGGTAATCCTTGGCCTTGATGACCTGGACATAGGTGAGGTTGCCGATGAGGATGGCGAACAGGGCCGTAAAGGCAAATACCGCGCGGGTTAGGCGGTTAGCGAGCGCCACGCGGCCGAGCACGCCAGATTCGGGCGTATCGAGCAGGCGACGACGCATGCGCGAGCCGGTGGAGTGGCTGCCACGGCCGTAGGAAGACGAAGAAGCGAAGCGCGTGCCGGCATGCGCCGCGGCAGAAGCGACCTGGTCGTCAGTGATGGCGGCCATGGTGCCGGTACCGGTGAGCTCGGCTTCGCGACCGGTGGCCTCATCGCCGGCGCGCAGCAAAAGCGCGACAATGATAAAGCTCGCCAGCAGCGAGGAGCCGCCCTGGCTCATAAAGGGCAGGGTGACGCCGGTCAGCGGAATCAGGCGGGTAACGCCGCCAACGATCAAGAAGGCCTGGAAGCTAATGGCGGCCGTGAGGCCCGTGGCGCTAAATGCGGCAAGGTCGGACTTAGCGCGGGCGGCCGTGGTCAGGCCTCGCACGGCAAAGAGCATAAACAGGACGAGTACGGCGCCGCCGCCCAAAAGGCCCATTTCCTCGCCGATGGCCGAGAAAATGAAGTCGGACTCGACGACGGGGATGTTATTGGCCATGCCATTACCGATGCCAGCGCCGATAAGACCGCCGTCAGCCAACGAGAAAAGGGATTGCACAATCTGGTAGCCCTGGCCCTGGGCATCCTTAAAGGGGTCGGCCCAGATCTGGAAACGTACCTGGACATGCGACAGGAACTTGTAGGCGCCCACGGCACCCACTGCCAAAAGCGCAAGGCCGATGACGACATACGAGAAACGTCCCGTGGCGACGTAGAGCATCAGCAAGAAGATGGTGTAGAACAGCACGGCGGAGCCCAAGTCGCGCTCGAAGACAACGACCAGAAGGCATACGCCCCACACAGCGAACAGCGGTAGCAGCAGGCGCAGGCGCGGGACCTTGAGGCCCAAGATCTTGCGATTGGAGATGGAGAGTAGTTCGCGGTTTTCGGCTAGGTATCCGGCCAAGAACAATACGATAAAAATCTTGGCGAACTCGCCGGGCTGGATGGTGGAGCCGGCGATGCGAATCCACAGCTTGGAGCCCGAGATGGTGGTGCCGATAAAGATGGGCAGCATCAGCAAGATGATGCCGATGATGCCAAAGGTGTACTTGTAGCGCATGACCACATCGAGATTCTTGATCATCGCGAGCGTGCCCACCATCAGTGCCACCGAGACAAACAGAATGACGAGCTGCGAGATGGCGAGGGCGGGTGCCAGACGAGTTACGAACGTGATGCCGATACCCGAAAGCACAAAGACGATGGGCAGGATGGCCGGATCGGCACCGGGCGCCAGGATGCGCACGGCGATATGCGCCGCGGCGAAGGCGGCAAAAAGACCGATCGGCACGGCGAGCGTTTCAAACGAGATGGAAGCGCCTGCGGTGAGCACGTACATCGCATACAGCAGGATGACGGGGAACGCCGAGGCGATGAGCAAGAGCATTTCGGTGTTGCGGCGACTCATAAGCGGCACTCCCTTTCTAATTCTTATCGGAGGCTTCGGCCTCGGCGGACTGTTCGGCGGTTTTTTCGGAATTCGATTTGGAAGTCGATTCCTGGTCGGTGTTGTCGCGAATCGTTTGCGCGTCGATCACCTGGCGGGTCTGTTCCTCATCGATCTGATGACGGTACTTGGAGATAGTGTCCTGCGCGTCGTCGACACTCGTTTGCGGAATGCCTGCTTTCAGACGATTCTGCGTGTCTTCGGGTAGGTCGGATAGCTTGATGGCGGTCGTGCTCTCGAGCCAGTGCAGCTTAAGGCCGAGCGGCTTGCCGGGAATGCCCCGGTAGACCGCGACGGTGTCCTTGTAGGTGCCCAGGTAATACGAGCCGGTGACGCCCGCGTAGGCCCAGATGGTTGCCGCCAGCACAAAAGCGATGCCCAGGATGGCGGCAATGGTGACGTTGCGGCGGCGAACACGCTTTGCCTCGCGCATGACGCCGTCGTCGACCAGGTCCACAACGACTACCGTCACGTTGTCGTGGCCGCCGGCAGCGAGCGCGGCGTCCACCAGGTTGTCGACGCAAATCTGCGCCGTAGACGATTGCGTGGCGATGTTTTCGATTTCGCTATCGGGAATCATGCTCGAAAGGCCGTCCGAGCACAGGATCAGGCGGTCGCCCTCTTCGATGTGCAGGGTAAAGTGGTCGGCATACATGGCGGGGTCCGAACCCAGCGCACGCGTGATAACCGAGCGGTTGGGATGGACGCGCGCCTCGTCGGCCGTAATTTCGCCAGCGTCCACGAGCTCCTCCACATAGGAGTGGTCGCGGGTCACGCGGATGAGCGTGCCCTCGTGGAGCAGGTAGGCGCGCGAGTCGCCCACGTGGGCGATGGCGAGCATGTCGTTTTCGATATAGGCGCAGGTTGCCGTGCAGCCCATACCGGGCTTGCCCAGGCCGTTGAGTGCGGCCTCGATGACGGCGGCGTTGGCAGCTTCGACGGCTGCGGCTAGGCGCGCGGCGTCGGCAGCCTGTGGCGCCGTCTTGGCGATGGTCTCGACCGCGATGGAGGAGGCTACCTCGCCGGCGGCGTGACCACCCATGCCGTCGCACACGCAAAAGAGCGGCGACTGTACCAGGTAGGAGTCCTCGTTGTGCGGACGCACGCAGCCAACATCGGAGCGGGCGCCCCACATGAGTTGCGTGGTGGTGCCGGCATCGTAGGTCGAATCGGTCTCGATGCGCTCGTCGGCCAGCGGCTCAAAACTCATGGTCGAACCAGGGTCCTTGAGCTTGGCCTCCACGGCGGCGACATCAATCTCAGCCGTGTCGCCGGGCGAGACGGCGTTGGCCTCGTTGCTCGGATCGTCGACTTTAGACGTGGCGGGCACTTCGGTTGTGTTGTCGGCAGGCTCTTCGTCTTGCGGGGCGACGGCTGCGGGCTCGGGTGCCGCGAAGTGCGCGGGCGTGCTGTGGGGCTGAGGGGCGTCCTCCGTCGCTGCGACGGGCATCTCTTCGGCCGTAGGCTGCACGGCCTCGGGCGCCGATGCGGCCGCGGGGGAGGATGCCGTCGCGGGTGCCGGTGTAGATGCGGGCTCGGGCGCTGCGGTGGGTGCTGGAACTACGGGAAACACCGGTGCCGTGGGCTCGGGGGCCAAAAACACCGCGGCGCTCTCATCGATTGCCGCGGCGACAGACTCGGCAAAGTGGGCCGGCGCAGGTGTAGTTTCCGGTGCCGAAGGTTGATCGGCAACGGCGTGCGCGCCGATGGGGGCATCGGTGGAATTATCTTCATCCTGGCCATCGGTGGGCATCGGATGGTCTTGCGTTACATGCGAAAGAGGCAGGGAGAACACGGTGTCCTCGGGCTCCACGGGCGCAGGGCCCGCCGGGGCGGCATGAGCCGGCACGGCCGCGGGGGCAGCCAGCGCCTCGGACATGGTTGCGGACTTGTTCTCCTCGTCGATCATCGACGGTTCACCTTCATGACCACGTCGCCAATCTGGACTTCGTCGCCCTCGCGCAGCGTTGCGGGCTCCACCAGCTGGCGGCCGTTAACAAGGGTGCCGTTGAGCGAGTTGAGGTCCTCGATAATAAGTGCCGGGCCCTGCAGCGAAAAACGCGCATGCGAGGCAGAGACAAACGGCTCGTTGATGCAGATGTCAGATGACGGCGAACGACCGACGATGACGGGGCCAAGCATATCCACGTGAATACCGCGGATGCCGCGCGGGCCCTTGTCCACATCGATCGTCCAGATGGCAGAGTCGCGGCGCTGGCCGCGCACGAGCCCCACGCCGGTCTTCATGACGGCGAACAAGAAGATATAAAGCAGGACGACCAGTACGATGCGGCCTGCAAAAAGGACGATATCGATGTTCATAAGCGATTAACCCCTAAATTCAAAGGTGCTCAGGCCAAACGTTAGCAGATCGCCGTTGCGCAGCGGGCAGCGCGTGATGCGGCGGTTGTTGACGAGCGTGCCGTTGGTGGAGTTGAGGTCCTCGATCGACCAGTCAGAGCCGGTAAAGGTGAGCTGGGCATGACGGCGCGACACGTTGGGGTCGCGCAGGGCGATGTCGGATACCGAGCGCTCACGACCGATGGTCACCTGCGCGGAGGTGATGTTGTGGCTCTCGCCGCTCACGACGTCGACGAGTTGGGCGAGCGGACGCTGCGGGGCGCGGGGGCTTGCCATGTTGGAGGCGATGCTGGTCGCAGCGCCAAGGCCCACGGCGGCGCCAGTGGCGGCCGCTCCGCCCATACCGGCAAGTGCGTCGCGCGAGACGGTTTGCGGCACAGGGATGGGGGCTGCGGGATCGGGGACATTGGGTGCAAAGGGGTCGGCCACAGCGAGCGGGTCGGGAGTGGCAGCGCGGGGTGTCGGCTGCTGGGGCATGGCGGCCGGGTGTTGCTGCGGCGATGCAAACTGCTGCTGACCGGCGCGGGGGGCGCTTGCGGCACGGCTTATGGCCGAGCTGTTCTGTCCCAGGCCATTTTGATAGGCGCGCTCTTCCTCGTACAGACGGCCGAGCGTGGGAGCGTCGACGTTCTCGGCAAAGACCGAGAACTTGCCGGCGCGCAGCTGAGGGTCGATCATAAAGCGAACAAGGGGCTCGCCGACAAAGACGTAGCGGCGTTTTTCGGCCTGCGCCTTCACAAACTCGCGCACCTCGCGCGAAAGCTCGGGATAGAACGGGGCAAGCATGGGATCGTCATCGGTGGCGATCAGGATGGTATAGAGCGCCGGCGCGGTGTTGACGCCGTTGATCACCAGAGTTTGATCCTCCATGTCGCGAGCAGCCTGCTTGGCAAGCTTCTTAAAGGAGAACGGGGCACGGGTGGCACCGAAGATGCCGGCCACGTGGTCCTCGAAGATGTTCAGGAAGTTCACGAAAGATCACTCTCCGTATAGGTTCTTTGGTATCCGAGCAAATACAGGCATATCCCAACGATTATAGAGGATAGGATTCCCGCAACCGCCGCCTTGGCGACGACCGTGCCCGCAAGGCTGGCAATTTCCATATGGTGTGCAAGACAAAACGATACGGCCGAGCCGATACCGGCGACGGCAATTGCGACGATGGCGGCGAGGTTTGACCCCTGCTCGGCGCGCTTGGCATGGGCATTGAGCAGCAGCGACGTTGCCGCGGCTGCTGCTGCGATCAGTGCGAAGGCGGCCCAGAGGAACGCGTCGCCCAGCGCTGCGGCGACATTGCCAAGCCCCAGCACGCCTCCCGTAGGGAGGGCAGCTGCGGCCAGGCGGGCAAAAAGCGCGCCTATACCCGTGGCGGCAGCGGCGCTTGCCGGGCCGAGCCAAAACGCCGCGAAGCCCGCGGCGGCCCCGGCGGCAAGGATGGCGTCGCCGGTTAGACAACCTAGCGCAAGCGCGCAGGTGAGTGCCGCGCTCGCGGCCGCTTCGGTGCGTCCCCAGGCAATCCACCATCCGGACATGGCGGCGGCAAAAATGACCGCGACCGGCAGCATCGACAGGATGCCCTGCGCCTGCATGGTGGCGTTGGCCATGAGCACCAAAAAGCCCACGGCCGAGATAGCCGAGCCGATCTGCGGTGCCAAGCCTGCCGCCGCGCCAATAGCGATGGCCGCGGCGACCAGCCCGGGAAGCGCCGCGACGCCCGCTGTCTGCATAAGCAAAAAGCTGAAGGTTGCACACGTTAGCGCCGAGATACCGCGCATGGTGTAATCGCGCGCGCAGCTCCAGCGCGTGCCCGCCCAACCGAGCGCGGGATCGACTTCGATGGCGTTATCCTCGTAAGGCAGCGACTCCATATCGTCTGCTGCGTGCTCGTCGTCCGAAAGCTCGCTTACCATCTGCTCCAAGCTGCGACGGCCTTCGCGCACGCTCCCCAAGCCGGCAAGGAGTTGATTGCAGAATGCCTCGATGCTATCGGGGCGGTCTTGCGGCATAGGGGAGAGGGCGCTCATGAGCGCTGCCTCGGCTCCCGGGGGAAAGTGCGGGATCAGCTCGCTGGGGTAGGTGGCGCCGCCGATGATGCGGTCGAGCGAGTCGGCAGGCGTTGCCGCCATAAAGGGGGCGCTGCCGCACAGGCCCTCGTAGATCACGCAGGCAAGGGCAAAGACATCGGCGCGCTCGTCGACCGTGCCGGTCTCGATATCGAGCTGTTCGGGCGGCATGTAGCCGATGGTGCCGCCGCGCGATCCGCCAAAGCCGCCGGCAGATGACAGCCGCGCCATGCCAAAGTCGGTGAGCTTTACATTGCCCGAGTGGTCAATGAGCACATTGGCGGGCTTTATGTCCAGATGAAGCACGCCGTTTGCATGGGCAAAGGTGAGCGCCTGACCCAACGCGTCGGCAATGGTCGCTGCCTCATCAAAGGTGAGCGAGTGGCCGTCCACGCGATGCAAAAACTCGGCCAGCGACATGCCGTCGACATACTCCATGACCAGGTAGGCATAGGCGGTGTCATGCGTAAAGTCGATAACCTGCACGATATTGGGATGTTGAAGCATGGCGGCGGTATGTGCCTCGCGCAGTACATCCATGATGTCGCTGGCGGGCATGCCGGAGCCGTTGATAAGAGGGATGCGCTTAATGGCCACGCGACGACGCAGGTGCGTGTCGCGGCAAATCTCGATGGAGCCAAAACCGCCGGTCGCAAGCGTCTCGAGCGGCTGGTACCGCCTGAGCAGCTCGCGAGAGCTGGTGCCCTCCAAAGGGACGTCCGGCGAGAACCGGGCGGTATGTTGCGAGAAAAGCGGCATGGCCAACCCTCGTGCGTTTAAAGTTCGTTTGCGAGCGGCGGGCGCGGGGCCGAGCCATTCGCGGTGGCATAGATGCTGCTAGTGTAGCACGCTCTGGTGCATGGGGAGGATAGCGGGATGCGAGGCTGCCTGTCTGACTTGGCCTTAGTGCTTCTTCTTGCCCTTCTTCTGCTTGCACTGCTTGCCCTTGTTGTCCTGGGGCTTGTCTGCCTTGTCTCCCTGCTTGGCCTCGGCTGCAGCCTTCTCGGCCTTCATTTTCTTCTTCTTGGTCTCGATGCGGAGCTTTTTGTTGATGCGCGCCTTAAGGAAGGAGCCAAACTGCTCGGCGTCGCCGCGAACAAAGGTGTCCTTGGGGATCGTCACGCCCTGGTCTGCGAACATGGCAACAAAGATGCGCTCGCCGTCGAGTACGTGGTCGAGCTTCTCAAACGGGAAGAACTGCGACTTGCCGCTCTTGCCCCAAACCATCAAGCCGTCCTCGTTGGCGGCGACGCGGCGATAGCGGCCACCCATGGACTTGTCGGCCTCGACGGCGTCGATAAAGTCGCGGGCGAGCGTGTGGTGCAGGTTTTTGCTCCACCAGGCCAAAAAGGCGCCGAACACGATCAGGACGACGCCAAACTTGATCCAGTTGCCGCCGGCCACCAACATGCCGATGCCGAGCAGCGCGGCAATTGCCGCGGCGACATACAGCGAGCCGCGACGCCTGGGCGAGGCGACCAAGCGGGCGAAGTCGGTGACGAGGTCGTTTTCGTACTGATACTCGTTGAGGTACAGGATGCCGTCGTCGGCTGCCGCCTGTTTCTCGAGCGCGACCTCGACCTGGTCGGCTGCTTCGGAGGGAACGAGGTTGCTCTCTGCGTCTGCCATGCTCTTTGGACTCCTATCGCGGCGGGCTCGCCGTACGGGTTATTATGAGTGCAGTATGCCGTGCGACCGCATGGCCGTCGCGGCAACAAGACTCAGTATACCCGGGGGAGCACCCATGGAATCGTTGTACCGAAAGTATCGCCCGCTCACCTTCGACTCCGTGGTGGGCCAGCAGCATATCGTCTCGACGCTCGAGCACGCCATCACCGAGGGGCGCCTGTCCCACGCGTACCTGTTCTGCGGACCGCGCGGCACGGGCAAGACCACCATGGCGCGCATCCTGGCCAAGGCGCTGCTATGCCGCAATGCCGAGGCGGCGCGCGCCGAGGGCGCAAGCGGCTGCATGCCCGACGGCACTTGCGAAGAGTGCGAGCTCATCGCCGAGGGCAACCACCCCGATGTCTACGAGCTCGATGCCGCAAGCCGTACGGGCGTGGACAATGTGCGCGAGGAGATCATCAACTCCGTTAACTTTGCCCCGGTGCGTGGCAAGTACAAGATCTATATCATCGACGAGGTCCATATGCTCACGACGGCGGCGTTTAACGCGCTGCTCAAGACGCTCGAGGAGCCGCCGGCGCACGTGATCTTTGTGTTGTGCACCACCGATCCGCAAAAGATTCTGGAGACCATCCTCTCGCGCTGCCAGCGCTTCGATTTCCACCGCATCGGCAACGAGGATATCGAGCATCGTCTGTCCTACGTGTGCGAGCAGGAGGGCTTCGATTACGACGACGAGGCGCTGGCCATCGTGGCGCGCCATGCCAAGGGCGGCATGCGCGACGCGCTTTCCACGCTGGAGCAGCTGAGCGTTTTTGGCAACGGCGCCGTGCATGCGGACGATGCCCGCTCGCTTTTGGGCGAGGTTTCGGACCAGATCCTGGGCGAGTTTGCCCGCGCCATCGCCGAGCGTGATATTGCTGGACTCTATGGGCTCATTCGCGCACAGGTCGAGGAGGGCAATGACCTGCTTGAGCTGACGCGCGACCTGGTGGCGCACGTGCGCGACGTGTATGTGGCCTGCGTTGCCGGTACCCGTGCCGAGCTGTTTGAGGGCGGGGCCGAGCAGGCCGAGGCGCTTGCTGCCGAGGCCGCTGCCTTTGGCGGGCATCCGGCCGACCGTCTGGCCCGCGTGCTGACAGTGCTCGACGATGCCGCGTTGGAGATGAGGGGTGCGAGCGACGTGCGCCTGGTGCTCGAGATCGCCTGCACGCGCCTGGCGCGTCCCGAGGCCGATCTGACCATTGAGGCCCTGGCCGAGCGCGTGGCACGCTTGGAGGCCATGGTCGCCAACGCCGCGGTGCCGGCGAGCGTGGCTGCTGCTGGTGCTGCGCCTGCGGCTGTCGCGGCTGCACCTGTGGCGACACAACAACCGACGCTGATTTCGGGTGCCCGAGCTGCTGCCCCTGTGGCATCCACCGCTCCCACTGCTACGCCCGCGCGCCAGGGCGGCATGCCTTGGGATCGCGGCGCCGCCGCTCCGGCGACGCAGCCTGCGTCCGTGTCAGCTTCCAAGCCTGCGGCGCCTGCGCCTCGGCCTGCGCCAGCTCCGACGCCTCAGCCCGTTGCGGCCCCCGCGCCTATCACCGCTCCGGCGCCTAAGCCCCAGCCCAACACTGCCGCTCAGGTTGCTGCCGCCGGCGCCGCCGAGACCCCTGCGGTAGAGGATGCCGGCGAGCTCCAGCGCAAATGGGTCGAGGTCGTCGAGCGCGTCAAGGCCCAACAACCTTCTTATGCGGCACTCCTGTTGAACGCTCGCGCTACGGCAGACGATGGTTCTAAGCTCACGGTCTCGTTCCCTACGGCATTTGCTATCAAGATGCTCGGGCGTGCTGATACACAGGCGGTGTTTTTGCCGACAGTCAGTGCGGTCTTCGGTCGTCGCACCGTCGACTATGTCCTGGATGGGGGTGTCAGGCCGGCTCCTCAACATGAGGAGCTTTCTCCATCTGCACGGGCTGCGGCATCTGCGGACCCGCAACCCGTGTCCTCGGCGGCCCCTGCATCCTTGAGCGCCAGCGCGACGCAGCCAAAAGCGGCACCGGTAGCGGCACCGATCCCGTCGGTGACTGAACCCGCCGTGTCCAAACCGGCTGCTCCGATCCCCGCGTCCAAGCCCGCTGCCGCGCCTGCACCCAAGTCATCCGACCTGGCCAAGGCCCCCTGGCTGCGCTCCGACAACCCTGCCGGTGCTCCTGCCACGGGCAAGCTCCCGACCGAGCCCGCGCCCCGAGCGCCCGAGTGCGCGTCTGCTCCCAAGATTCAGCCGTCTGTGCAGGCTGCGCCATGGGAATCCGAGCAGGTACCCTACGACGACGCCATGGTCGGCGGCTTCGCCGGCGATGCGAGCGGGGAAGATCTTCCTCCGTTCGACGTGCCTGCCGCGGCGCCTGCGCCCAGCCCTGCCGCTTCGGCCGCAGCTCCCGCGGCTGCGACGTCCGCCCCTGCAAGTGACGACGCCCTCGCTGCCCCTTGGGAGTCCAGCCCCGGTGCCGGCAGTCCTTTCAGTCACCAGGGCGCAGCCCCGGGCATCCCGCAGACCGAGGACGAGGCCAAAGCCCTCATACGTAGTGTCTTTGGCCAGTCCACCATCTTCAAGCCGGTGGAGTAACTATGCGGGCGGGTGTATACGCCGAGTTGTGAGACCTTGCATAATTCGACCTTGCATAGTCTTGGGCGGCGCGTCACGCTAGAGGACATGTACATCGACTGAGTTAGCGCGACCGCCCCGCTCGTTTGCCCCGCGCCGTGGTACGATTTTTGAGCTTGAAAGTCCCGCCGTGCCCGGCTGCCCTTGCAGCTTGTCGCGCGACCACACGTAAAGGAGCCATCATGGCCGGTATGAACATGCAGCAGATGATGAAGCAGGCCCGCAAGATGCAGGAGCAGCTTGCCGCCGCGCAGGAGAACCTCAAGTCCCAGACCGTCGACGCTTCTGCCGGCGGCGGCATGGTCAAGGTGACCGTTAACGGCGAGATGGAGCTCGTCAACCTCACCATCGACCCCGATGCGCTCGATCCCGAGGACGTCGATATGCTGCAGGACATGATTATGGCTGCCGTCAACGAGGCCGTCCGCGGCGTCAACGAGCTCGCCAACAAGCAGATGGGCGCCATCGCCGGCGGCCTCAACATCCCGGGCATGCCGTTCTAAGACGCGCACATATATGAGTGCCAACCATAGTCTGCAAAAACTGCTCGATGAGCTGGGCCGTCTGCCGGGCATTGGCCCCAAATCGGCCCAGCGCATCGCCTACTACCTGCTCGAGGCCGACGCCGAGGAGGCGCGCCGCCTGGCCGAGGCCATTCTAGAGGTTAAGCAGGAAGTGCATTTTTGCAGCCGCTGCTTTAATTACGCCACCGCTGACGAGTGCTCCATCTGCCAAGACTCGATGCGCGACACCACCCGCATCTGCGTGGTGGGTGAGCCGCGCGATGTCCAGGCGATTGAGCGCACGGGTAGCTACCACGGCCTCTACCACGTGCTGGGCGGCGTGATCAGCCCCATGGACAAGATCGGCCCCGAGCAGCTGCACATCCGCGAGTTGCTGGCGCGCTTGGGCCACGAGGACATCCACGAGGTCATTATCGCCACCAACCCCAACATTGAGGGCGAGACCACGGCGAGCTACCTTGCCCGCACCATCAAGCCTCTGGGCGTCGAGGTGTCGCGTCTGGCGAGCGGCCTGCCCGTGGGAGGCGACCTGGAGTATGCTGACGAGCTTACGCTCGGCCGTGCTATCGAGGCCCGTCGTGCGATCTAGGCGGCGTCAGCTCCGCGGCATGTCCCGTCGGCCTGCCGCACGGGGCGCTCATAATTGGGCACGCGTTCATGCATTTGTTGTACAACAAACCTGCTTTTCATCCGCTTATCGCGTGGATGGGTCCACTCGCACCTCGTATTTGCCCATTCGTTGCACAACCTTTTGGGTTCGCTGATACACTCAAAAGTGGATATGAAAGAATGCGCCGCTTTTAAGCGGCGTGTTTTTGTTGGAGGAGAACGCATGCGGCCCGCTAGCACTCAGACAAAGCATGGCGCCGCGGTACGCATTCGACGCCGGCTGGGCCTGGCGCCTCGGGCGTACGTGCTGCTGTCTTGCTCGCTCGTGCTGGTCATAGCCGGTGTTTCGGCTTATGGCATGACGGTGCCGTCCATGGTACAGGCGCATGCTGAGCGCGAGCTGCATATTGGGCGCAAGGCCAAAAGCGACTTGGGAACGACAACCGGATATGCGTGGGCGAGCGTGTTCGGGCGCACCGTGTTTGGCGTCGATCCCGCGGACGAGGGCGAGCGGGCGTCCAACGAGATCACGCTGGCAAACGGCAAGACTATCGTGCTCACCAACACCAAGGTCATTACGAAGCTTTCCAATAACAGCGTGGCTTCTGTCGTTAACAAGGCGGAGCAGCAGAAGGAGCAGGATACGCAGCAGGCGGGTAAGCCCGGCGGCTCGGACGGGTCCGGTTCTGGCACCGGTTCGGCGGGCTCGGGCGGCGGTTCCGGTTCGGGCTCCGCCTCTGGCGGTGGATCTTCGAGTGGCAGCTCGACGGACGGCGGTGCCGGCGGCGACACGGGCTCGGGTGGTCTCTCGGCTGCCGAGGAGGAGAGTATTCACAGCTGGCTCGTGACCAAATACAACATGCTCGATGGCTATGTCGCCCGCGCTAATAGCGTGGTTTCGACCTATAACGCCACGGGCGATACCGGACCGTGCGACACCCTGGCGAATGACATGTTTGTTATCCGTGCCGAGTTCGGTCGACAAAGGTTCTCGACCAAATCTAAGTGGTATCGGCAGTATGCCAATCTGTGGGGCTGCTATACCAACCTGTGCCAATGGGTGGGACATTACGGCGATGACGACGTCGCGCTCAACAACTTCAACACCAATGTGGCGGCGATCGCCCTATGACGAACGACCTCGCTTCTACGGCAGCCCAGTCGCTCAGCCGTGATCCCATGGTGGGCCTGCGCCTGGCGCGCGTTGGAGGGTTTGAGCCCGCCATTGCGCTGGGCCCGGACGAGCTTCCCGCCTACCTTCGCCGTTTTACGATGCTGTTTGCCGATGACGCCACCATGCGCCGCGGCGGTATCGGCCGTGTGACGCGTGCCGTCAACGCGCAGGGCGAGGCCGTGGCACTCAAGCAGCTCATCTTGCCAACGCGCGACGAATTTGATGACGATGTCGCCCACGAGGCGCTGGTCACCAAGTTCAAGGCGGCGTTTCGCGAGGAATACGAATGCCATCGTGCCCTTTCGGGCCTTAGAGGCTTTCCCCGCCTGTATGGATGGGGCGAGGTTGACGGCGTGCCCGCGATTGTCATGGAGTGGGTCGAGGGCGAGACGCTCGCTCGCCTGCGCTCGCGCCTTGCCGTGGACGAGGCCGGGCGTCTGTCGCCGCTCGTGGCGGCGCGCCTGGGTCGCGACCTGTTCGATCTGCTCTGCCGCATGAGCTTGGTAGGCGAGGGGTTCGTCCATCGCGATATCTCGCCCGCTAATATTATGGTGCGCACGGCGCGCCTGCCGCTCGACCGACAGCTTGCCGAAGGCACCTTCGACCTGTGCTTGATCGACTTTGGCTCTTCGCTGGCGCTCGAGCCCGCCTCTGAGGTGGCCGGCACCGGCGGCAAGGCGTCGTTTACCGAGCGATATGCCACGTTGCGCCGCGCGACGGTGGCCTACGCCCCGCCCGAGATGCTCACCGACGATATCCCCGACCTGCGCATGCTTCGCATGTCGCCGGCAATCGATGTCTATGCAGCGGCGAGTACGGTCTACGAGCTCATCGCCGGTGTCGCGCCGTACGAAGTGGCGCCGGGTGCGTCGGGTACTTCGGGCTCGCGCAAAAAGACGTGCGATATCGCCAGCCCTTATCGCCTCAAGATGGATACGCTGCCCGATTATCCCGTTGGCGCCCACGCGCCCGGCTGCGACTTGACGCAACTGCTGCGACGCGAGCCCGATGTGGCACTTGCCGCGGCCGAACAGGCTCAGCAGCTGGGACTCGATCCAAATTCCGAGGATCTGCGCGATGCGCTGGCGTTTGTCGATGCCCAGTTGTTCGACGTGGTCATGGCCTGCCTGTCCTGCCATCAGGAAGATCGTCCCGAGCCGGCTGCGGTGGAGGCGGCGCTCTCGGCATTTTGCGACCACTATGCGCAAAATGTCGCCCGCTCGCTTCGCGCCGAGCCGCTCATGCCGTGCCCGATGGAGGTATCGGGGCACACGGCCCGGCGTGCGGCGATGGTTGGTGCGACGGCGGTATGCGGCGTGCTTTGGGCTGTGGTCGTGGTATCAGCTGCGCTGTTGGCGTCGGGCGCCCATGTGACGCTCGTCGTAGGACCACTTATGTGGTCCGGGAAGCTGCCGGCCATTATCGCCGCACTGGCGTTGGCACCGCCGGGCATGGTGGGCATCGCTGCCGGCGCCATGGCACACGATCGTCGCACGGGGTTCCTGCAAGGCGTACTGGCGCTTTCTGCCTGCGAGGTTCCGGTGCTGATCGCGGTTGCATGCACCGTGTTTTCCCAACGCGCCGTAGCGAGCGGCTTCGTTGCCGCCTTAATTGCAACCTATGCGCTCACGTGGTTTTTGCTGGCGATGGGGTTTGCCTTTGAGCTTCCCGTCATGTCAGCGCGACGTGCGAAAATTTCCATGGCGACGCCGCTTGCCGGCGGAGCCGCGGCTGCTCGCGCCTTTGGCGGGCCGGCCGAAGTATCCGACACTATCTCTGCGACCAAGGAGGGCTAAGCCATGGCTTCTCAAGCTGAGCTCACCCCGTGCGGGGCAATGTTTGACATCTTTAAGCGCGCAGCGCACCTGAGCCATATCGAACTGTGCGGCCTGGTGCTCTCGAGCCGCCCGCTCGTCGACGGCCGTAGTCCGCAGAGCCGTGCTGCCGATCGCTCTTGGGTTTCGCGCTTTATCGTGCGCGCGCCAGTCGGCACGCTGCAGGAACGTTATTTTGCCGATTACGGTACCTCGGCCGCGCGCATTATGTCGCAGCTGGCCTTGCGCCGCCGCAATCCCATGGACGCCGCGGCCGTGACCAACATGGTGTGCGGCTCCGCTGGCGAGCCCATGGTGCGGGCACTCGAGGAATGCCATCAGGACACGAATCTCTATCGCAATGCGCTCGAGCGCCTGTCGCAGGCGGCTGAGCTCATGCCCGCCGAGCGCGCCGAGGCCATCCTGGTGCTGTTTGTCGCCGTGGGCTGCTCGGCAGATGTCCGCTCGTCGGTGACCTATGCCCTCGACTACGCTCATGCGACCTGTGGCGGAGCCACGTCGACGCCGCGCTCGCTGAGCACCTCGACGGTCACGGGCGAGCGCGAGGCGGCGCCTGCGCACCCGTTGGGACTGCTGCGCGTGCAAAACGGCTACGTGGTGAGCACCCCGCGCTGGATTCAGCCGAGTGAGGAGGGCGTCGAGATCGGCGCGCTGGCGACGGGGGAGGGCGATATCACCGATGTGGGCGATGACGTTTCGGCTCGCCATGCCCACGTGTGGTGCGATGACCAAAATGTCTGGTACGTCGAGGACCTGTCGTCCACCAACGGAACTGTGGTGGTAAACGGCGCGACGAACGTCTGCACCCAGGTCGAGCCCGGCCGCTCCGCTCAGCTCAACCCCGGTGACGAGCTCAGGCTCGGAGAATCCACAACCTACGCCATCCTCCTCGGCGCCCTCTGACTCATCTCCTAAATAAGTTGCGGTGAAATAGGGACTGTTTAAGGCTACGGCCGGCAAAAACAGTCCCTATTTCACCGCAACTGCCATTTGGTCCCTCGGTGACGGAAGGATTATTTTTGCCCTTGATGGTCGATCGGGGTAAACCTTTACCGCCCGCCTATATTTGTCGAAATTACACTTGACGGCGGGGTACAATAAACCCGCATGCGGATTTCCGTTGCGGGCGCTTCCCATCACCGGGGCGTGCCCGGGAGCATCCGGCATGCGGCCTTTGCGGCGCTCGATCATGTGCAAGACGGGTAGCTGGGCCTGTGGAGCGCGTGCAGCCTCCTCGCCTCGGCATGCCTTCTCTCCACGCCATGTACCTGCTGCTGAGTCCGCCTGTCAGATGACTGGAAGCAACAGCGAAAATCCCATCACGCCAACATCCCGGTAATCGCCGGGGCCTGTATACCTATATGAGAGGAGAGGGGTATATGGCGCGTAAGTTTAAGTCTATGGACGGCAACGAGGCGGCCGCATATGTTTCGTATGCGTACACCGAGGTAGCGGGAATTTATCCCATTACGCCGTCCAGCCCGATGGCCGACCATGTCGACCAGTGGGCGGCCCAGGGTCGCAAGAACATCTTTGGCACCCCGGTCAAGGTCGTCGAGATGGAGTCCGAGGCGGGTGCAGCCGGTACCGTTCACGGTTCGCTGGGTGCCGGTGCTCTGACCACCACCTACACGGCTTCTCAGGGCCTGCTCCTGATGATTCCGAACATGTACAAGATCGCGGGCGAGCAGCTCCCGGGCGTCTTCCACGTCTCCGCGCGTTGCGTCGCTTCCCACGCCCTGAACATCTTTGGCGATCATTCCGACGTCATGGCCTGCCGCCAGACCGGTTTCGCCATGCTCGCCGAGGGCAACGTCCAGGAGGTCATGGACCTCTCGCCGGTGGCTCACCTTGCCGCCATCGAGGGTAAGACCCCGTTCCTCAACTTCTTCGACGGCTTCCGCACCAGCCACGAGATCCAGAAGGTCGCCATGTGGGACTACAAGGATCTTGCCGAGATGTGCGACATGGACGCCGTCCAGGCTTTCCGCGACCACGCGCTCAACCCTGAGCACCCGCACACCCGCGGCAGCCATGAGAACGGCGACATCTTCTTCCAGAACCGCGAGGCCTGCAACAAGGTCTACGACGAGCTCCCTGCCGTCGTCGAGGGCTACATGAAGAAGATCAACGAGAAGCTCGGCACCGATTACGGCCTGTTCAACTACTACGGCGCTCCCGATGCCGATCGCGTCGTCGTGTGCATGGGCTCCTTCTGCGACGTGCTCGAGGAAGTCATCGACTACCTCAACGCTCACGGTGAGAAGGTCGGCCTGGTCAAGGTTCGCCTGTTCCGTCCGTTCTCCATCAAGCACTTCGTGGACGTTCTCCCCGAGACCGTCCAGAAGATCGCCGTCATGGACCGCACCAAGGAGCCGGGTTCCATCGGCGAGCCGCTCTACCAGGACGTCGTCTCCGCTCTCTACGAGGCCGGCAAGACGGGTATCAAGGTCGTCGGCGGCCGTTACGGCCTGGGCAGCAAGGACACGCCTCCCGCGTCCGCGTTTGCCGTCTTCGAGGAGCTCAAGAAGGACGAGCCCAAGCGCGAGTTCACCATCGGCATTGTCGATGACGTGACCAACCTGAGCCTGCCCGAGGCCGAGGATGCGCCCAACACCGCAGCCCCCGGCACCATCGAGTGCAAGTTCTGGGGTCTGGGTGGCGACGGTACCGTCGGCGCCAACAAGAACTCGATTAAGATCATCGGCGACCACACCGACAAGTACGTTCAGGCCTACTTCCAGTACGACTCCAAGAAGACCGGCGGCGTTACCGTCTCGCACCTGCGCTTTGGTGATTCCCCGATCCGCTCGCCGTACTACGTGACCAAGGCCGACTTTGTCGCTTGCCACAACCCCAGCTACATCGTCAAGGGCTTCAAGATGGTCCGCGACGTCAAGCCTGGCGGCACCTTCCTGGTCAACTGCCAGTGGAGCGACGAGGAGTTCGCCGAGCACATGTCCGCCGTGGCCAAGCGCTACATCGCGAACAACAACATCAACGTCTACCTGATCGACGCTATCGACCTGGCCGCCAAGGTTGGCATGGGCAAGCGCACCAACACGGTGCTCCAGTCCGCCTTCTTCGCGCTGGCCAAGGTCCTGCCCGCCGAGGACGCCCTGCAGTACATGAAGGACGCGGCTACCAAGTCCTACATGAAGAAGGGCCAGGCCATCGTCGACGCCAACCACAAGGCCATCGATGCCGGCGCTACCGCCTTCCGTAAGTTCGAGGTTCCGGCCGACTGGGCTACCGCCGAGGACGCCGCTCCTGTCGAGCTTTCCGAGGAGACCAAGTCCGCTATCGCCCAGCAGGTCAAGAACCTGCTCGAGCCCATCGATCGCATGGATGGCGACAGCCTGCCCGTTTCCGCCTTCGTCGATTGCGCCGACGGCCAGTTTGAGCTGGGCGCCTCCGCATACGAGAAGCGCGGCGTCGCCGTGGTCGTTCCTCACTGGGACGAGACCAAGTGCATCCAGTGCAACCAGTGCGCCTATGTGTGCCCGCATGCCACCATCCGTCCGTTCGCGATGACCGAGGACGAGGCTGCCGCCGCGCCCGAGGCTACCCGTACGCTCGACGCCATGGGTCCCAAGGCCAAGGGCATGAAGTTCACCATGGCCGTGTCCCCGCTCGACTGCATGGGCTGCACCAACTGCGTCAAGGTCTGCCCCAAGGGCGCCCTCGAGATGGTTCCCGCCGAGCAGGAGATGGATCAGCAGCCCGTTTGGGACTACATGGTCAAGAACGTCTCCGAGAAGAAGGAGCTCATCGCGGCCAACGTCAAGGGCAGCCAGTTTAAGCAGCCCTACCTGGAGTTTTCCGGCTCCTGCGCCGGCTGCGCCGAGACCGCTTATGCACGTCTGGTGACCCAGGTCGCCGGCGACCGCATGTTCATCTCCAACGCCACCGGCTGCTCCTCCATTTGGGGCAACCCCGCTGCCACCGCTCCTTACTGCAAGGACAAGGACGGTCACGGCCCGGCGTGGAACAACTCCCTGTTCGAGGACAATGCTGAGCACGGTCTGGGCATGGCCATCGGTTACGAGGCCGTCCAGAATAAGCTGATCGCCGCCACCCAGGAGCTCATCGCCGCTGACGGTCCGTCCGACGAGCTCAAGGCCGCCGGTCAGGCTTGGATCGACTCCGTCAACGACGTCGAGGCCTCCAAGACTGCTGCTGCCGCCTACGTTGCCGAGCTCGAGAAGTGCGGCTGCGACGCTTCCAAGGCGATCCTCGCCGACAAGGCTTACCTCACCAAGAAGTCCTTCTGGATCTTCGGTGGCGACGGTTGGGCCTACGACATCGGCTTCGGTGGTCTGGACCACGTCCTGGCTTCTGGCCACAACGTCAACGTCTTCGTCTTCGACACCGAGGTCTACTCCAACACCGGCGGTCAGGCCTCCAAGGCTTCGAACCTGGGCCAGGTTGCTCAGTTCGCCGCTGCCGGCAAGGTGACCAAGAAGAAGTCTCTGGCCGAGATCGCTATGAGCTATGGTTACGTCTACGTGGCGCAGGTCGCCATGGGCGCCAACCCGGCTCAGACTCTCAAGGCCATCCACGAGGCCGAGGCCTATGACGGCCCGTCCCTCATCATCGGCTACAGCCCCTGCGAGATGCACTCCATCAAGAAGGGCGGCATGCAGAACTGCCAGGCCGAGATGAAGAAGGCTGTCGAGTGCGGTTACTGGAACCTCTTCCGCTTCAACCCCGAGGCTGCTGCCGGCAAGAAGTTCTCGCTCGATTCCAAGGAGCCCGCGGGCGGCTATCAGGAGTTCCTGATGAACGAGGCCCGTTACGCTTCGCTGACGCGTTCCTTCCCCGAGCGCGCCGAGGAGCTCTTCAAGGAGAACGAGCAGGCCGCTATGGACCGCTACGCTCACCTGCTGAAGCTCAAGACGGTGTACAACGAGGCCTAGGTCTCCCACCGCAGGATCTGAGGGCTAACCTTCGCGGACGTCCTCGGACATGAAAGAACCCCCGCTGCGCACTGAACTGCACCCCAAAACTTGGACGGCTTAAATAAGAACTACGCCGCAAGGGACTGTCTCCGGAACTCCTCCGGGGTCAGTCCCTTCAGTTTAACCTGGCGCCTCCTCGTGTTCCAATGGACCACGAAGTCGTCGAGGTCCGCCTTG